>NZ_JBVHWW010000024.1:118217-134344 GCF_055563995.1 Streptomyces sp. NPDC029164
GCCACCCCCTAAACCCACCCCCCCCCCCCCCCCCCCCCCCCCCCCCCCCCCCCCCCCCCCCCCCCCCCCCCCCCCCCCCCCCCCCCCCCTCCTCCCCCCCCCCCCCCCCCCCCCCCCCCCCCCCCCCCCCCCCCCCCCCCACTGTGCCGTTCCACCTCGATGGAGGGTGATTCCCCATGTCCGCGACCCTGCTCGGCAGCATCGCCCGTACCGGCGTCCCGCAGGTCATGCTGCGCCGCTTCCTCGCCCTCGACTCCGTCGTCACCACCGGCAACGGGCTCGCGTACGTCGCCTTCTCCGCCCCGCTCGGGCGGCTGCTCGGGGTCGGGCAGGGGCTGTTGCTCGGTCTCGGGGTGCTGCTCGTGGCGTACGGGGCCGCCGTCGGGCTGCTCGCCTCGCGCGGCCGGCCCCCGGCGCTCGCCGTGAAGGCCGTCATCGAGACCAACTACGCCTGGGCGGCCCTGAGTCTGGTCTCCCTGGCGCTGTGGTTCACGCCCACCGTCGCCGGGACCGTGTGGATCGCGGCGCAGGGCCTCACCGTCGCCGGCTTCGCCCTTCTCCAGCAGCTCGCCCTGCGCTCAGTCGACGAGTGAGCGCAGGTACTTCGCCGTCGCCGGGTCGGCCGGGAGCATGGTCTCGATGGCCAGCTCGGCGACGGTCACGTCCATCGGCGTGTTGAAGGTCGCGATCGACGACACGAAGGACAGCAGGTGGCCGTCGTGCTCGATGACCAGCGGCAGCGCGATGTACGCGACGGGCTCGGCCGGTTCCGCGTCGCCCGGGCGCTCCGCCGCCGGGGCCACCGGGTACGCGGACACCTCCTCGTACAGCGCGCGCAGCGGCTCGGAGCGGGCCAGCGCGATCTGGCGTTCCATCTGGGCCAGCAGGTGCCCGCGCCACTCCCTGAGGTTGTGGATCCTCGGGGCCAGGCCCTCGGGGTGCAGGGTGATCCGCATGGCGTTGAGCGGCGGGGTCAGCAGGTGCTCCGGCAGCCCGTCCAGCAGCATCAGGATGCCCCGGTTGGCGGCGACGACGTGGTACGTGGCGTCGACGACCAGCGCCGGGTAGGGCTCGTACCCGGTCAGCAGCTGCTGGATGCCCTCGCGCAGCGTCTCCATCGACGGGTCGTCCAGCGCGGTCTGCGCGTAGCGCGGGGCGTAACCCGCCGACAGCAGCAGGGCGTTGCGTTCCCGAACCGGCACGTCGAGGCGGTCGGCGAGCCTCAGCACCATCTCCTCGCTCGGCCGGGACCGGCCGGTCTCGATGAAGCTGATGTGCCGCGACGAGGAGTCGGCGCGGCCCGCCAGCTCCAGCTGGCTGATACCGCGCCGCTCCCGCCATGCGCGGAGCAGGGCGCCGACCGTCGGGGCGGCCGCCGGCGTCGTGGTGGTCATGCCGACGACGGTAGCCGCCCCGGACGTGTGCGCGTCACCCCAGGTCGAAGACGTTGCGCAGGCCGAGGCGGTGGCGCCACAGGTCGTGGCGCCTGGCGGACTCCATCTCCGGCGCCCGGTACAGCGACTGGACCGTGCACCGCCCCGCCCTCGAACCGTCCCGGTCCAGGAGGCAGTTGACGGCCGCACGGGCCGAGGCGTTCGCGCCCTCCATCGTCGCCAGGTCGATGTCCACCGCGACGTAGTCCCCGCTGAGGAAGAAGTTCGGGACGCGGGTCCCCGCGCTCGGCCGGTTGTGGAGGGTGCCCACCGGGTGGATCAGCAGCTCGTCCTGGTTGGTGGGGTGCGGGGTGCCGAGCCCGTCCACCCCCGGGTCCAGGAACCAGGAGTGCAGCTTCGAGTCGCTCAGCAGCGTCTCCCCGGTGTCGTTGAGGGAGGCCTTCAGCTGCGCCCACACCTCGCGGGCCACCTCCTCGCGGGTGCACCGCTTGGCCGTCTTCCCGTACAGGATCCCCGGCTTGTCCCACTCGGAGATGTCCACCGACAGGCAGTCGACCGCCGTACCGTCCCCGTAGTCGGCCGCGAAGTTCCGTGCGGGCCAGTGCTCGGCCTGCTGGATCGCCGTCAACGACCAGGGTGAGTCGATGCAGTTGAGGTGCCCGTGCACCAGCGGTGCCCGCTCGGTCAGATAGAACTGGATGCCGGTCATCCAGTCGGTCTCCAGCCTGTCGCAGCGCCCCAGCATCGGATCGGCCGCCCGCAGCCCGGCGCTCCAGGTGCGCCGGGCGTGCTCCACGGGCAGCGCGCTCACGTAGTGGTCGGCGGTGACCGTCTGCCGGGCGCCGTCCGGGCCCTCGACAAAGACCCCGCTGACCCGGCCGTTCCCGTACTGCACCTCCCGTACGGTCC
Source organism: Streptomyces sp. NPDC029164 (assembly GCF_055563995.1). Classification (NCBI taxonomy): domain Bacteria; kingdom Bacillati; phylum Actinomycetota; class Actinomycetes; order Kitasatosporales; family Streptomycetaceae; genus Streptomyces; species Streptomyces sp. NPDC029164. Next base: position 120,521 of record NZ_JBVHWW010000024.1, read on the forward strand.
ACCCGATCCTGAACTCCACGCCGAGCGAGCGCAGATGGGCCTCCCACGGGTCGATCCATGCCTCGTTGGTCGGCAGGTTGAGGATCCGGTCCGGCGGGCCGTCCGCCCCGCGCCCCAGCAGGTTGAAGACGAAGGCCTCGCCGAGGGTGCCGACCGTACGGGTGGAGGCCTCCTCGGCCTTGGTCGCGACGATGTTGCGGGTGATGCCGACGGCGAGGATGCGCTGGTACTCGGACGACATCTGCTCCGCGCGCACGAAGTCCCACCACGGGGTCCGCTCCCAGACCTCGCTCCGCCGCTCGTCGCAGCTGGTGAGGAAGACGAGCACGCGGTTGACGAAGTACGCCGTCTCGTGGAGCGGGAGCCGCACGAGCGTCTGCAGGATGCCGGTGAGGGCCCTGCGGACCTCGTCGGGCGTCAGCTCGGCGGGGGAGTGGTCCGGCCAGGGGATCGGCCCGCGCAGGTCCTCGCGGCCGGCCGCCCGGGCGAACATCATCTCGCGCGGGGCGACGAGGTTGTCCCACACGCCGTTCGCGTTCCCGGGGAAGGGGATGCGCCGCATGGTGTCGGGCAGGTTGTGGTAGATGCCGGGGATGAAGCGGAAGCCGTGCTCGGCGGGCAGCGGCCGGCGGCCGCCGCGGGCGCTGCCCGGTACGTCCATGCTGCGCGCCTTGCCGCCGAGCGCCCGGCGCTCGTACACCGTGACGGCATAGCCGCGCTCGGCGAGTTCGTGCGCCGCCGTCAGGCCGGCCACCCCGCCGCCCAGGACGGCGACGCGGCGGCCGTCCGGCGGCGCCGCCGCCGAAGGCGCGGCTGCCGCGCCCGGGGCGGTCGCGATCCCGGCCGACAGCGCACCCGCGGTGGCCGCGGCGCCCGCACCCGCGCCCGCGATGAACGTACGCCTGGAACTCCCTGTGCTGGTCATGGCGAATGCCCCCTAGTTACCGCTGGTAACAGTCCGGTCCGGCGCAGGAGCATATGGGGGGCGCGAGGGGTGCGGAAGGAGCAGAAGCACCCGAGCGCACTATGGCGCGAAAGGGTTGCTCCGGCGTGCACTGTGGGAACCTTGACTACACGTCACGGGGAAAAGGAGCCGGTGCATGCCGAGTGAGCCGCTGTCACAGAAGGAGATCGAGGACCGGTTGCGGGAACTCCCCGGCTGGGCCTTCGAGGACGACCGGATCATCCGCACCTACCGGCTGGGCGGGCACTTCGCCGCGAGTGCCCTCGTCGCCCACATCGCCTCGGTCCAGGAGGAGTTGAACCACCACTCGGACCTGACGCTGGGCTACAACACCGTCCGGCTCTCCGTGAACAGCCACGACGCGGGCGGGGTCGTGACCGAGACCGACTTCGCGCTCGCCGAACGCGTCGAGGCCCTCGCCCCCGCCCACGGCGCGAGCTGATGACCACGCACATACAGACCGTCAGACCCCTGCTGGACTACGACGCCGAGGCCGCGGCCTACGACACGAGCCGCGGCGGCGCCCCACGGGCCGAGGCCGCGGCCGCCGCGGTCCTGCAGCTGCTCCCGGCCGACGTGGACACCCTCCTCGACCTCGGCTGCGGCACCGGCATCGTCACCCGCCGGCTGACCCGCCCCGGACTGCGCGTCCTGGGCGCGGACGCCTCCCACGGCATGGCCTCCAAGGCCCTGCGGCGGGGCGTCCCCGTGACCCTCGCCGACGCGGCCCGGCTGCCGGTGCGGTCGGGCTCGCTGGACGCGGTGAGCGCGGTGTGGCTGCTGCACCTGCTGCGGCAGCCGGGGCTGGTGCCCACGGTGATCGCCGAGGCCGCCCGGGTCCTGCGGCCCGGCGGGGTCTTCCTCACCACCGTGGACAAGGACTCCGCGCACGACGTGGGCAGCGACATCGACGCCGTGTTCGCCGCGCACCTGGCCCCGACCCCCGCGGACGCCTCCGGGGACGTCGAGGCCTACGCGGCGCGGGCGGGCCTGCTCCCGGCCGGCGAGGCCCTCTTCACCGGCCACGGTCAGGGCCGCAGCCCGCGCGCCTCCGCCGAGGCCCTGCTCGCGGGCCGGTACGCCTCCCGCATCGCCCCGCGCGGCATCACCCCGCAGGAGCTGGCGGCCCGGCTGGAGCTGCTGCCCGACCAGGACGTGCCGCGCGCGGAGCCGACGTACCGCGTACGCGGCTTCGTACGCGTCTGACGGGCGCGCGCGGCTCCGCGCCGCGCGGCTACACCGGCTCCAGGCGCCACCACTGGGCCGGGGAGTCGGTGTCCTCGCCCTGCCGGACCCGGCCCGAGCCGTCCGTCTCCAGCGGCAGGCCGCTGATGCACGCGATCAGGGACACCACCCCGGGATCGTCGAGGTGCTCCTCGACGATCCACTCCTGCGCGCCGAACGCGTTGGCCCGCCACACCTGCACCCGGGCGCCGCTGTCCGTCGACGCGTTCGCGACGTCGAGGCGCCGCTCGTTGTCCTCGCTCACCACGTGGAAGATCCCGCCGCCGTCGTGCACCGGAGCGATCCGCCACCGGCGGGCGGCCTCCGGCGCGGGCGGCCCGTCCGGGCCGACCCGCACCCGGGAGGCGCCCTCCAGCTGGAGCACCAGCCCGCTGTCCACGTTGCGGATCCGGTAGAGCCCTTCGGGAAGGTTCACCTCGCCGTCGCCCTCAGACGTCGAACTCGGCCGGGTCCGGCCCGATCCGGCGGCCCGCCGCGCCCGCGCCCAGGGCGTCCAGCGCGGCCACGTCGGCGGCCTCCAGCTCGAAGCCGAAGACGTCCAGGTTCTCCCGGATGCGCGCGGGGGTCACGGACTTCGGGATCACGATGTTCCCGTGCTGGAGGTGCCAGCGCAGCACCACCTGGGCGGCGCTGCGGCCGTACTTGTCGGCGAGCGCGGCGACCGCCGGCAGGGTGAGCAGCTCCTTGCCCTGGCCCAGCGGGGACCAGGCCTCGGTGGCGATCCCGCGCGCGGCGTGCACGGCGCGCAGCTCGGCCTGCGGGAAGAGCGGGTGCAGCTCGACCTGGTTCACGGCCGGCACCAGCGCGCTCTCGGCGGCGAGCCGCTCCAGGTCCTCGGGGCGGAAGTTCGACACGCCGACCGCCTTGGCGCGGCCGCTCGCCGCGATCTCCTCGAAGGTCTTCCAGATGGCGACGAAGTCGTCGCGCATCGGACGCGGCCAGTGGATCAGGTACAGGTCGATGTGGTCCAGGCCCAGCTTACCGAGGGAGTCGTCGAAGGCACGCAGCACCTCGTCCCGGCCCCACCGCTGCTTCGGGCCGTTCCACAGCTTGGTGGTGACGAACAGCTCCGCGCGCGGCAGCCCCGAGGCGGCGACGGCCTTGCCGGTGCCCTTCTCGTTGCCGTAGATCGCGGCCGTGTCGATGCTGCGGTAACCGGCCTCCAGCGCGGTCCCGACGGCGTGCTCCGCGTCCGCGTCGGGCACCTGCCAGACGCCGAAGCCGAGCTGGGGCATGAGGGAGCCGTCGTTGAGCTCAATGGTGGGGACCTGCTGGTTCACGTCTGGTCGTTCCTCGCGTCGGCGGCGGTACAGCGTCGTACGAGGGGCGACAACCGGCCCCTCGTACGACCTATTCCCGCATCCGCGGAGTGCTCACGAGACCCGCGGACGGCCCTCACGCAGCGCCCAGATAGGCCTCCCGCACCAGCGGGTCCGCCCGCACCTCGGCCGCCGTCCCCTCGGCCAGCACCGCCCCGAGGTCCAGTACGACCACCCGCGTGCAGAGGTCCATCACGAAGGCCACGTTGTGCTCGACCAGCAGCACCGCACAGCCCTCCTCGGCCGCCAGCCGCCGGACGACCCCGGCCAGCTGCTCGCGCTCGGGTGCCGACATCCCGGACGCGGGCTCGTCCAGCAGCAGCACCCGCGGCGGATCGGCCACCGCACGGGCCAGTTCGACCATCCGGGCCTGCCCGACCGGCAGCCCGCCGGCGTACGAGGCCCCGAGCGCGCCGATCCCGCAGTCGGCCAGCACCCGCTCGCCGCGGGCCCGGCGGGCCAGCTCCCGGGCCCGCCGGGCCGGGAGGGCGAGGAGATCGGCGGCCGGCCCGCCCCCGCCGCCCCGCCACTCCTGCGCCACCAGCACGTTGTCGGCCACGCTGAGCTGCCCGAACAACTGCTGGCGCTGGAAGGTCCGGCGCATCCCGTGCCGCGCCCGCCAGACGGGGGAGCGCCGGGTGATGTCCACCCCGTCCAGCAGCATCCGCCCCTGGTCGGGCCGGCGGATCCCGGACAGGACGTCGAAGAGCGTGGTCTTCCCGGCCCCGTTCGGCCCGATCAGCCCGCACACCTCGCCCGCCCGGATCCCGAGGTCCACCCCGGTCAGCGCCCTGACCCCGCCGAAGCGGACACTGACACCACTGGCCTCCAGCACATAGCCGCTCACGTTCCCACCCCGCTCGTCCCCATGCCCAGGTAGGCCTCGGTGAGCCGGTCCGTCTCCACCTCGGCCCGCGGGCCGCACCAGGAGACCCGGCCCTGGGAGAGATAGGCCACGGTGTCGGCGATCCCGAGGATCCCGGCGGCCTTCTCCTCCACCAGGAGCAGCGCGGTCCCGGCGGCGCGCATCTCGGTGAGCAGCGCGTACACCTCCTCCACCACGCGCGGGGCGAGCCCGAGCGAGGGCTCGTCGGCGATGAGCACCTCGGGCGGCCGCTGGAGGAGGGGCGCCAGGGCCAGCAGTTGTTGCTCCCCGCCGGACAACGCCCCGGCGGGCACGGCGCGGCGCTCCGCGAGCCGGGGGAAGCGCGCGTACACGGCGGCTCGGGCCGCTGCCTCCGGGAGGTACAGGGCCAGGTTCTCCTCGATGGTGAGCGCGGGGAAGATCCCCCGGCCCTCGGGAGCGAGCAGCACCCCGGCCCGCGACCGCCGCACGGGGCCGTCGCGGGTGGCGTCCCGCCCGCGTACGAACACCGCGCCGCCCGAGACCGGCAGCAGCCCGGCCGCCACCCGGCACGCGGTGCTCTTCCCGGCCCCGTTGGGCCCGAGCACGGCGAGGATCTCCCCTTCGCGGACGCTGAGATCGACTCCGTGCAACACGAGCCCCCCGTCGTACCCGGCGGTGATGCCGCGCAGCGCGAGCGCAGCCCCTGCGGCGCCTTCGGAGCTCCGCCCCGCACCCCGCTCCTCGAACGCCGGAGGGGCTGGATCTCGGCTGCTGCCCTCCGCGGGGCGGGGCTGGTCTGCCCGGAGGGCACATTCAGCCTCGCCGGCGTTTGAGGCGCGGGCGCGCGGGGGCGGAGGCCCCGCGGGGTCCGGGGCGGAGCCCCGGGAAGCGGCGGCCCGCCGCTTCGCCAGGCGGACCGGCACGGCCGCGCAGTACCCGTCGGGATCGTTGGCCAGAGCCAACCCCGCCAGGCCGAAAAGGATCACCGGCAGGTGGGCCGAGGCCGTCACATAGTCCGCCAGCACCCGCGGGGCCACCGCGAAGACCAGCCCCGCCACCACCGCGTACTGCGGCCTCCGCACGCCCGCCGCCACCACCACCGCCAGCCACACCAGCCCCGTCAGCGCCGTGAAGTCCGTCGCCGTGATGCGGGTGTTGTACGAGGCGTACATCACGCCCCCGAACCCGGCCAGCCCCGCCGACAGGGTGAACAGCAGCAGTTTCGTCCGCAGCACGGACACCCCCGAGGCCACGGCCGCCGCCGGGGCCGACCGTACGGCCAGCATCGCCCGCCCCGACGGGGAGTTCCGCAGCGCGCTCAGCCCGGCGGCGACCACCGCGACCAGCACCACCAGGGCCACGCCCAGCGCCCGGTCGTCGGACAGGTCCACCGGCCCGAACACCGGCCGCGGGACCGACCACCCGGAGTCGCCGTTGCGCAGCCACCTCAGCTGGAAGAGGACCTGGTCGGCGAGGAACGCCAGCGCCAGCGTGGCCAGGGCCAGGGACCTGCCCCCGAGCCGCAGGGCCGGCAGCGCGACCAGTGCCCCCAGCAGGGCGGCCACGCACGTGCCCACCGCCAGCGCGGCCACGAACGGCCAGCCCCGGCTCATGAGCAGCCCGGCGACGAGCGCGGCCCCGGTCACGAAGGTGCCCTGCGCCAGGGACACCATCGCCCCGAGTCCGGTCACCACCGTGAAGGACATGAACACCAGCGCGATGGCCAGCCCCTGCGCGAGCAGCCCGCTCCAGAAGGGTGTGGTCACGGTGTAGAACGCCACGCACAACAGCCCGCCGCCCGCCGCCCACACCCCCCACCGCCGCCCCCACGAGGCTCCCGCCAGATGGTCGACGGGCGGCGCGTCCACAGCCGCGACCCCCGCCGTCCGGGCCCTGCGGGTCAGCACCAGCAGCCCGCCGAACAGGATCAGGAAGGGCACCGCGGTACGGAAGCCCGTGATGCCCTCGGCGAAGGACGCGTACCCGGCCACCAGGTTCTGCAGGACCCCCAGCCCCAGTCCGCCCGCGAAGGCGAGCGGCACGGACGCGAACCGCCCGATGACCGCCGCGGTCGCCGACACGAACAGGAACAGCGTGAAGTCGTGCGCCGACAGCCCCAGCAGCGGCGTCGCCAGGACCCCCGCCAGCCCGGCCAGCCCCGACGCGATCATCCACGCCACCGATGACAGCCGGTCGGCGCTGATCCCGCGCAGCTCGGTCAGCGAGCGGTTGTCGACGGCGGCCCGCAGCTGCAGCCCGAGGCGCGTGTGCCGCATCAGCACCCACAGGGCCACCGCGACCAGCGCCGTCGCCACCCAGGTGATCAGCTGGTCGGAGTCGATGCCGACGCCCTCCGCGAGCTGCCAGGACTTCGCCGGGCTCGGCCCCACCCCCGGCAGCCCGAACTGGTTCTCCGCCGGCTTCACCGGCGCGCCCGCGTCCGCCAGCAGGTCCACCGCCCACAGCCCGGCGGCCGGCAGCGCCACCAGCAGACCGATGGTCGCCACGATCTGGGCCGTCTCACCGACCCGCGCGAGCCGCCGGAACATCAGCCGGTCCAGCCCCCAGCCGAGACCGGGGGCCAGCACGAACACCACCAGCAGCGCCGCCGGGACCGCCGGCCAGCCCAGGCCCGAGTGCAGCTCGTAGAAGGCCAGCGCGCACAGGTAGGCGGTGGCCCCGTGCGCGAAGTTGAACAGCCCGGACGCCGAGTACGACAGCACCAGCCCGGTGGCGAGCAGTGCGTACAGGGCGCCGGAGACCAGACCGCTCAGCACGAAGACGAGCAGATCTCCCATGCCGCAGCCCTACTTGAAGGGGATGGGTTCGTGGCACTTGAACGGGACGGAGACCTCGTACGCGCCGTTCTTCAGCTGTACGAGCGCTCCGCAGCCGAAGCTGTCCTTCTGACCCTTGGGCTCCGCGCGGTCGCCGACGAGGGTGCCGGTGTCGGAGAAGCCCTGCGCGGCGCTCTGGAAGGACTCGACGGTCAGGTCCTTGCCCGCCTTCGCCGCGATGGACACGAACAGGTCGGCCGACATGTACCCGGTCAACATGTGCATGTTCAGCGGGACTTCCCGGCCGCCCGCGGCCGCCTTGATGTCCGCCTTGAACTGCGCCATCTTCGGGTCCGTCGACTCGAAGGGCTGGAACTGCAGCAGGACGTGCACCCCGTCGAGCGCCTGCTTCGTGGCGTCCTTGGCGAGCAGGCCCGGGTCGTAGTCGGTCGGGTCGGAGAGCAGTCCCTTGTACCCGCTGCGCTTGAGCGCGGTGAACAGCCCGATGTTGTTGGGGGTCTGCATCACGGAGACCACGGCGTCCGGGGCCTTGCCGCCGTTGCTCTCCAGGATCTCCTTCACGTACGCGGACCAGTCGCTCGGGACGGCGGTGGCGGGCACCGAGGGCTTGGCGTAGGAGACCGTGAAGCCGGCGCTGGTGAAGCCCTGCTGGAAGGTCCGGATGCCGAACTTCCCGGCGTCGCTGTCGTTGGCGATGACCGCGACCGACTTGCCCTGCGCCCCGCCGAGGATCTGGGCGATGCCCTCGGGCCAGGTCTGGTTCAGGGTGCCGCCGGGGGTGGGGACCAGGCAGCCGTTGAACCCGTAGATGTGCTTGGGCCCGCAGAAGGAGGGCAGGGTGCCCCAGCCGAAGGTGGGGACCTTCTCCTGCTCCAGGAAGTCGGCTCCGGAGAAGGTCACCGAGCTCATGGGGGAGACGGCGAAGACCTTGTCCTGCTGGACGAGCTTGCGGGCGGCCGCCAGGTTCTTCGCCGGGTCCTGGCCGTCGTCCTCCGCGCCCAGGTAGTCGATCCTGCGGCCGTTGACGCCTCCCTCGGCGTTGGCCCTCATGTAGCGGGCCTTGGCGCCGAGGTCGGTGTCCTTCTTGCTGTAGCCGCCGGCGCTGGTCATCGACACGATGCCGCCGACCTTGATCGAGTCGGCGGTGACCCCGCGGGAGTTCCCGGGGCCGTCTCCGGGCTTGCCCGGGCTGGTGCCGTTCGTGGAGGCGGAGTTGCAGGCGGAGACGAGCGCGAGGGCCGCCGCCGCGGCGGCCAGGGTGCGGATCGGTCGCAACATGTCGGGGGATCCCCTCCGGTCGGAATCCCCGCATTCTGTGCGTGAGCTGACGCACCGTCAATATTTACGGCAAAGAGAAATGACGGGCCGTCAGTTCCGGTGAAGGGGTGGCGGGTAAGGCGGCCGGACCTGCGGCGACCACGGCGAAGGGGCGATCGCGGCCAAGGGGTGCCGGCGAGACGGTCCGCCCCGCCCCCGGGCCCGGACCTCGGCGCGTGGGACCGCTTTCGGCACGGCGAACCCTGCCATATCCGTCTAAAGTGGATCGGAAAGGTAAAAAGCATGTCCGGCGGCTCGTGGTACCCCCGCGTGCCGTCCGGCTGTCCCTGGAGGCGTGATGACCGTACCCTCCGACGCGGCGCCGCGGCACGCGCAGAGCGACCCCGAGGACGTCCTCGGGCAGGTCGGAAACTCGTGGCACTGGGCACTCGGCTTCGCCCTCGCGACCCTGATCCCGGGCATCCTGGTGCTCGTCTGGCCCGACGAGACGCTGCACATCCTGGCCGTGATCATCGGTCTGCAGCTGCTGGTGGCGGGCGGCTTCCGCTTCGTCTCGGCCTTCTCCCACAGCGGTGACGGGGGCGGCAGCAGACTGGCCGGCGTCCTGATCGCCCTGCTGGCGTTCCTGGCCGGCGTCCTGGTGCTGCGGCATCCGATGCAGACGATCGGTGCGCTGTCCCTGATCGTCGGAGTGTTCTGGCTGATGACCGGAGTGCTCACGGCATACGTCGCCATCGCCGACCGCGCGCTCGTGCATCGGGGCCTGACCTTCGCCCTCGGCGCCCTCGGCGTCGTGGCCGGAATCGTCGTGCTCTGCTTCCCGGTGGACTCCGCGGTCGCCCTGACGCGGCTGCTCGGCCTGTGGCTCGTCCTGCTCGGAGTGTTCGAAGTGGTGATGGCCTTCGCGCTGCGCTCGGCCACCCGCCGGATCACGCCCAAGCCGACGCCCCGTCCGGGGTGAACGCCGGGCGCGGGGCGCGGGGGAGGGGGCCTGAGGCCCCCGGGGTCCCGGAGACCCCGGGACTCACGACGCGTAGAGCGCCGCGACCTCCTTGGCGTAAGCTTTCTCGATCGCCCGGCGCTTCAGCTTCAGCGAGGGCGTCAGCAGCCCCCGCTCCTCCGTGAACTGCTCGCCCAGCACCCGGAACGTGCGGATCGCCTCCGCCTGGGACACCAGGGTGTTCGCGGCCACCACCGCCCGGCGGACCTCCGCCGTCAGCTCGGGGTCGTTCACCAGGTCCGGGGCCGGCAGCTGCGGCCGGCCGCGCATCGACAGCCAGTGCGCGATCCCGTCCATGTCCAGCGTGAGCAGGGCCGCGATGTACGGCCGGTCGTTGCCCACCAGCACGCACTGCGACACCAGCGGATGCGAACGGACCCGCTCCTCCAGCGCGGCCGGCGCGACGCTCTTGCCGTTGGAGGTCACCAGGATGTCCTTCTTGCGGCCGGTGATCGTGAGGTAGCCGCTCTCGTCCAGCCGCCCCAGGTCCCCGGTCGCCAGCCAGCCGCCGCGCAGCACCGCCTCCGTGGCGCGCGGGTCGTTGAGGTACCCGGCGAATATGTGACCGCCGTGCAGCCACACCTCCCCGTCGTCCGCGATGTGCACCGTGCTGCCCGGGATCGGCCGGCCCACCGTGCCGTACTTCGTCGCCTCCGGCGGGTTCGCGGTGGCCGCCGCGCACGACTCGGTCAGTCCGTACCCCTCGAACACCGTGATCCCGGCGCCGTCGAAGAACAGCCCGAGGCGGCGCGACATCGCCGACCCGCCCGACATGGCGTGCCGCACCCGGCCGCCCATCGCCTCGCGGACCTTGCCGTAGACGAGCTTCTCGAAGAGCTGGTGCTCCATCCGCAGCCCGGCCGAGGGCCCCGGCCCGAGGCCGAACGCCTTCCGCTCGCGTGCCTCCGCGTACCGCACCGCCGTCTCCACCGCGCGGTCGAAGGGGCCCGAACGCCCCTCCGCCTCCGCCTTGCGGCGGGCGGCCGCGAAGACCTTCTCGAAGACGTACGGGACCCCGAGCACGAAGGTCGGCCGGAAGGCGGCCAGGTCGGGCAGCAGCTCGGCCGCCGCCAGTACGGGCTGGTGCCCGAGCTTGACCCGCGCCCGGACGGCGGCCACCTCCACCATCCGTCCGAAGACATGGGCCAGCGGCAGGAAGAGCAGGGTGGACGGCTGCTCGCCCTGCCTGCCCCGGAACACGGACTCCCAGCGGGTCACCAGGGTGTCCGCCTCGTACATGAAGTTGGCGTGCGTCAGCACGCACCCCTTGGGGCGGCCCGTGGTGCCGGAGGTGTAGATGACGGTGGCCGTCGCGTCCGGCGTCACGGCGCGCCGATGGCGGTGCACGACGTCCTCGGCGACCCCGCGGCCGTCCGCGACGAGGTCCGCCACGGCCCCGGCGTCCAGCTGCCACAGCCGTTGCAGGTGGGGGAGCCGGTCGATGACCGAACCCACGGTCATGGCCTGGTCCTCGTCCTCGACCACGCAGGCCGTGCAGTCGGTGTCGTACAGGATCCAGTGCACCTGATCGGCGGAGGACGTCGGATAGACGGGAACGGGCTGGGCGCCGATCGCCCACAGGGCGAAGTCGAAGAGGGTCCACTCGTACCGGGTACGCGACATGACGGCGACCCGGTCCCCGAAGCGCACGCCCTGGGCCAGTAGCCCCTTGGCGAGCGCCAGCACCTCGGCGGCCAGCTCGCCGGAGGTGACGTCCCGCCAGACACCGTCGGTCTTGCGGCCGAGCACCACCCGGTCCGGCTCCTCGTGGGCGTGCCGGAAGACGACGTCGGCCAGTCCGCCGACGGGCGCGCCCGTGACGACCGGTGGGACGGTGATCTCGCGCAAGGCCCCGCTCCTCTCCGCGCGCCGCGGTGAACGTACCTCACGGTCAAGGGGCGTTGATCAGCAGTCGGATTCCTCCACAAGACCTCCCCAGTGACCGGCCGTCCCATGCCTCTGACGTGCGGCGTCGCGGTTCCCGGCGGCGCGGCCACCGGCGGTGCGGGAGGGTCGGCCGGCGCGGCTGAGCCGGTCCGCGCCCGAGAGCACGGCCGCCGCCAGCGCCTCGGCCGCGGCGGAGGCGCGCGGCCCGCGGAGCAGCGCGAACTCCACCGGCCCCAGCTCGGGCAGCCCGCCGACCCGCACCAGGCCCGGCGGGATCAGCCCGCGGGTGTGCGCCATCACGCCCAGCCCGGCCCGGGCCGCCGCGATCAGACCGCTCAGGCTGCCGCTCGTGCACGCGATCCGCCAGGCCCGGCCCTCGCGTTCCAGCACCTCCAGCGCGCGGGCCCGGGTGATGCCCGGCGGTGGGAAGACAATCAGCGGAACGGGACGCTCCGGGTCAACCCGCAGCCCCTCCGCGCCGATCCACACCATCCGGTCCCGCCACACCAGGCGGCCCCGCTCGTCGCCCGGCCCGCGCCGCTTCGCCAGCACCAGGTCCAGCCGCCCCGCGTCCAGCCGCTCGTGCAGCGTCCCCGAAAGCTCCACCGACAGCTCCAGGTCCACCTCGGGGTGCTCGTGCCGGAAGCCCTCCAGGATCTCCGGAAGCCGCGTCAGCACGAAGTCCTCCGAGGCCCCGAACCGCAGTCGCCCCCGCAGCCGCGTCCCCGCGAAGAAGGCGGCCGCCCGCTCGTGCGCCTCCAGGATCGTCCGCGCGAAGCCGAGCAGCGCCTCGCCGTCCTCCGTCAGCTCCACGCTGTGCGTGTCCCGGACGAACAGCGGCCGTCCCGTCGCCTCCTCCAGCCGGCGCACGTGCTGGCTGACCGTGGACTGCCGCACGCCGAGCCGCCCCGCGGCCTGCGTGAAGCTCAGCGTCTGGGCCACCGTGAGGAACGTACGCAACCGGACGGGGTCGTACACGCCGCCGATGCTAGGCCCTTCCCCCGGACGACGGCCGTCGTCGTGGCCGTTGACCTGCGCACGAGCGGTCCACGGGGCAGGGGGGCGGCTGCTCGGCACGGCATCGTTGCGGGTTACCGTGTCCCTTCATTTCGAGGGGGACAACTGATGTCGTACAACACGGGGCCGGGGCCGTACCCGGGACAGCCGAATCCGCAGTGGGGAGGGAGCTGGCCGCCGCCGTTCCCGCCGCCGCCCAAGCCCGGCGTCATCCCCCTGCACCCGCTCGCCGTGGGCGAGATACTCAACGGTGCCTTCACCTCCTTCCGCCGGTACGCGAAGCCCCTGATCGGCGTCATGCTCGCGGTACAGGCCATCGGAATCATGATCGTGGTCGCCGCGATCGGCGCCACCGTCGCCGTCACGCAGGACCGGTTCGCCGCCCTCTTCGACCTCCCGCCGGGCGAAGACGCCGACGGCGCGGACGTGGCGGCCCTGCTCCTGTCCTTCGTGCCGGCCGGTGTGCTCCTGCTGGTCGTGGTGACCCTGTGCGCGGCGATGATCGCCGCCCTGTGCCCCGCGGTCGTGCAGGAGGCCGTGGTCGGCCGGCCCACGACCTTCGTCGCGATGTGGAGCCGCTGCTGGTCCCGGCTGCCGTCGGTGCTCGGAACCGTGGTGCTGACGGGACTGATCGTGGGCGGGCCGATCCTCGTCCTCTACGCGGTCTGCATCCCGCTGATCGTCATGTCCTCCGGTGACTCCGGTCCGCCGGCCGCGCTCGCCCTGCTGATCCCGGGCGTCTTCCTCTACCTGCCCGTCGCGCTCTGGCTCATGACACGGTTCAGCCTCGCGCCCGCCGTCGCCGTGTGCGAGGGTCTCGGCCCGGTCGCGTCTCTGCGGCGCTCCTCCCGGCTGGTCAGCGGCGGCTGGTGGCGGGTGTTCGGCATCTCGCTGGTCGGGTCCATCGTGGCCGGCGCCGTGGGCTACGCCATCCAGCTGCCGTTCGGCGTCATCGGCATGGTTTCGCTCTTCCCCGCCATGACGGCGGGGAGCGAGGGCACCGCGGATCCGCAAGAGATCATCGTCGGGATCATCGTGTACGTGATCGCGATGCTGGTCGGCGGCGTACTCAGCGCGCTCTTCCAGTACGGCTTCCCCTCGCTGGTGAACGCCCTGATCTACGTCGACCTGCGGATGCGCAAGGAAAACCTCGCGGAGGCCCTGATCGCCACCGCCGCCGCCAGCGCCGCCGCCGTCACCGACCCACCCGCACCGGCCCCGGGGCCCGCCGCGGGGACCGACGAGAGGTGACAGCCGCCCGCCATCGCAGGCCGTGATGACAGTGAGTGCGGTGTACGGGTTTCCCGATCACCGCCCACCGTCGACCATGGAGGGAGCACCGGGGGGGGGGGGGGGGGGGGGGGGGGGGGGGGGCCCAAAAAAAAAGGAGGAAGCCGGCGACTTCGCCCCCCCCCCCTCCCCGCCAGATTGTCCTGGAGCGAAACGGGCTTGGTCTTTTTTGGGGACTC
>NZ_JBVHWW010000025.1:0-120191 GCF_055563995.1 Streptomyces sp. NPDC029164
CCGGCGGCCGGGTCCTTGACCGCGGTGCCCCAGAACCCCCCCCGGGGAACCCCCCCCCCCCCCCCCCCCCCCCCCCCCCTTCTCCCCCCCCCCCCCCCCCCCCCCCCCCCCCCCCCCTCCCCGCCCCCGGACCGGCGCTGAACCGTTCGTTGATCCGTTGCGTTCCCGTGAATGCGGCCAACTGGGGAATGGTGGCGCCGTCTTGGACGTTCTTGGCAGAGAACGCGGCGAGGAGGAGTGGTGGCGGTGCTTGATCCACAGGGTTTGTACGAATGGGATGCCAAGGGCCTGGCGGTGGCCGACCTGGCGGTCGCCCAGGACTCGGCCGGGCTGGTCATGCTGTACCACTTCGAGGGGTACATCGACGCCGGTGAGGCCGGCGAGCAGATCGTCGAGCGGCTGCTGGACACGCTGCCCCACCAGGTGGTCGCCCGCTTCGACGCGGACCGGCTGGTGGACTACCGGGCGCGCCGCCCGCTGCTGACGTTCCAGCGCGACCACTGGACGGAGTTCGAGGAGCCCCGGCTGGAGGTCCGGCTGGTCCAGGACGCCACGGGTGCGCCCTTCCTGCTGCTGTCCGGCCCGGAGCCGGACGTGGAGTGGGAGCGCTTCGCCGTCGCCGTCCGGCAGATCGTCGAGCGCCTCGGGGTCCGCCTCGCGGTCAACTTCCACGGCATCCCGATGGGCGTTCCGCACACCCGTCCCGTGGGCATCACCCCGCACGGCAACCGGACCGACCTCATGCCGGGGCACCGCAGCCCCTTCGACGAGGCCCAGGTGCCGGGCAGCGCGGAGTCCCTGGTGGAGTTCCGCCTGGCCCAGGCCGGGCACGACGTGCTGGGTGTCGCCGCGCACGTACCGCACTACGTCGCGCGCTCCCCGTACCCGGACGCCGCGCTGACGGTGCTGGAGGCCATCACGGCGGCGACCGGGCTGGTCCTGCCGGCCGTGGCGCACGCGCTGCGGACCGAGGCGCACCGCACGCAGACGGAGATCGACCGGCAGATCCGGGAGGGCGACGAGGAGCTGGTCGCCCTGGTGCAGGGGCTGGAGCACCAGTACGACGCGGCCGCCGGAGCCGAGACCCGGGGCAACATGATCGCCGAGCCCGCGGAGATTCCGTCGGCGGACGAGATCGGCCGCGAGTTCGAGCGGTTCCTGGCGGAGCGCGAGGGCGAGAACTGACGCCGCAGCCCGGCGAAGACCGCCCGGACAGGGCTTGGGTTCTGTCCGGGCGGTCTTCGTGGATCAGGCCGTGGGTCCGCGAAGGCCGCCCGGACAGGGCCTAGGCTGCGGGCATGCTGAAAGTAGGATTGACGGGCGGAATCGGCGCCGGCAAGAGCGAGGTCTCGCGGCTGCTGGCCGGGTACGGGGCGATCGTCGTCGACGCCGATCGGATCGCGCGCGAGGTGGTGGAGCCCGGGACGCCGGGGCTCGCGGCCGTCGTGGCGGCCTTCGGGAAGTCGGTGCTGACGGCCGAGGGGGTACTGGACCGGCCGAAGCTCGGGTCCATCGTGTTCGCGGACCCGGCGAAGCTCCGGACGCTCAACGCGATCGTGCACCCGCTGGTCGGGGCCCGATCGGCCGAGCTGGAAGCCGCCGCGGGGGCCGACGCCATCGTGGTGCACGACGTACCGCTGCTCGCGGAGAACGGCCTGGCACCGCTCTACGACCTGGTGGTCGTGGTGGACGCGGCGCCGCAGACCCAGCTGGCGCGGCTGACCGCCCTGCGCGGGATGGCCGAGGAGGAGGCGCGCGCCCGGATGGCCGCGCAGGCCACGCGGGAGCAGCGGCTCGCCGTGGCGACCCTCGTGATCGACAACGACGGGCCGCTGGAGGCGCTGGAGCCGCAGGTGCGCAAGGTGTGGGAGGAGCTCACGGCGCGGGCCGCCGCCGGCACCCCGTGACGTGTGCATGGAATACCGGCCGTAGTGGGGGCGTTGAACGCGCCCGTAGAGGGAAGGATCCAGACCGTGTCCGAGACCACGCGCCCCACGCCGTCCAGCCCGGAAACCCACGTCATCGACTACCGGGCCGCCGAGCAGCTGCTGGCCGCGCGCGACCCGCGCGGCGCGGTCAAGCTGCTCGACTCGGTCATAGCCGCCCACCCGGAGAACACGGCGGCCCGGCTGCTGCGCGCCCGGGCCTTCTTCGCGGCCGCCCAACTGCGCCCGGCGGAGCTGGAGTTCGAGCTGGTACTGGAACGGGAGCCGGACAACGCCTTCGCCCACTTCGCGCTGGCCCGTACCCATGAGCGCGCGGGCCGGCCGGAGCAGGCGCGCAAGCACTTCCGCCTGGCAGCCGCCCTCGACCCGCAGCCCGAGTACCTCGCGGCGGCCCGTTTCGAGGACCAGGACTAGCCACCTGGTCCGGCTGCCCACCGGCGCCCACCGGCCGCCGGTTCACCGGTCGCGCGGCGGTTCGTACGGCGGGACGTCCTGGCCCGGCTGGTAGTGCGGCCCCTGCCGGATGTGGCGCACGATCATGGCCAGGTCCACCGCCACGATGACCGCCAGGGCCCCGCAGGCGGCCGCCCATCCGGGACGGCCCGCCAGCGAGAAGGCGGCCGTCCCGGCGGCGGCCCAGATCAGCCCCCAGACACCCAGCCAGAACCGCAGCCGCAGCGGGCTGCGCGCGGTCACCGGCTCATTCCCGGAACGCATGGTCATCGCCTCTCCTGTCCATGGTCCCACTCCGGTGCTCCGGCTGCCGGGGGCGGCCCCGGCTCCCGGCTACGGGTTGAGCTTGTTCACGGCCGTCGTCGTCGTCTTCTTGAACGCCGCGACCGGGGCGTGGGACAGGTCACCCATCTCGCCCCACTGCACGACGGTCACGGTGGAGCCGTCGCGTCCGATCCCGAACAGGTGCACGCCGGGCTCCGACTCGGGGATCGAGGCGTGGACCCCGTAGACGTGCGCGCCCTCCTCGACGGGGAGCGTCCCGTAGTCATCCCAGGAGGCGGTGCCGCCCGGGGTCGTCCGCAGCCAGTCGGCGGCGCAGGCCGCGACCTTGCGCTCCAGCGTGCCGACGAGCTGGGCGGCCGCGGAGGGCGAGGCGGACCGTACGGAGACCTGCACGGCGCCGGTGTCGAACTCGGTGCCGAAGGTGCGGTGCCAGCTGCCCGCCGCCGGAAGCACGCCGTCCAGGCAGAAGGGCGCGAACTCGGGCAGCCCCTTGGTGATCTTGCCCGGGTACCAGGCCGAGCCGGGGTGCGGCGGCAGGTCGGTGCCGGCCAGGAAGCCGGGCGGGACGGGCGTCGCGGTGGCGGCCGTGGCGGAGGTCGAGGCGGTGAGGACGAGTGCGGCGGCCGCCGCGACGAGCGCGGTGGCGAGCGTGGCGAGGGTGTCGGTGCGTCGGAACATGAACGGTCTCCCCGTGAGTGGTTCGGTGTGCCTGACGAGCCTGTTCCCCGGGCCGCCCGGCCGGCCACGGTTTGGGGCGAATTCGGGACGCTGGAACGGCCGTACGGGCTGTCACCTGGGGGAACACCTCAGGCATGGAACGCAGTCACGGGACGCTGGACGCTGGACGGGGGAACGCGGTGAGCGAGGCCGAGAATTTCGCGCGGCTGATGCGGGAGCTGAAGGAACGTGGCGGGCTGAGCTACGGCGCCCTGGCGCGCCGCCTGCACACGAGCACGTCGACCTTGCACCGCTATTGCAACGGGGATGCGCTGCCCGCGGAGTTCGCGGTGGTGGACCGCTTCGCACGGGCCTGCGGGGCGT
This sequence comes from Streptomyces sp. NPDC029164, assembly GCF_055563995.1. Taxonomy (NCBI): domain Bacteria; kingdom Bacillati; phylum Actinomycetota; class Actinomycetes; order Kitasatosporales; family Streptomycetaceae; genus Streptomyces; species Streptomyces sp. NPDC029164. The sequence continues at coordinate 3,726 of NZ_JBVHWW010000025.1, forward strand.
CGCCGGGGGCGGCGGTGGACCTGCACCGGGCGTGGCTGCTGGCCGACGCGCGGCGGCGGGCGGGGGTGCCACCGGAGCCCGAGCCGGAGCCGGTGGCGGTGTCGGAACCGGTGGTGGCGCCGGAGTCGGAGTCGGAGCCGGTGGCGGAGCCCGTCGTCGTCGTGGGGGAGCCGGCCGTCGTCGGCAGGCCCTGGTACCGGAGGCGGGCGGCCGTGGTCGCCGCCGCGGGGGTGGCGGCGGGCGCCGTCGCCGTGGCTCTGCTGGCGGCCGCCGGCCCCGAGCCCCGAGCGCCGCGGGCCGGAGCGTGGACGGGTGGGGGGACGGGGCCGGGACCGGGTACGACGGCACCCGCGGCATCCGCTGGTGCCTCCGGAACGGCATCCGCCCCGGGAACGGCGACGGCCTCGGCCGCCGGGACCGCGGCCGCACTGGAACCCGCGTCACCGGCCGGTGGTTCCGGCCCGGCGACCGCCGCGCCCTCCACCTCGTCACGGGCGCTCCCCTCCCCGTCCCCGGCAGCACCCCTGAGGGCGGCGGTGCGCTCGCACGTGTGGACCGCGGGCTGCGATCACGCCTATCTGTCGGAGCGGGGTCCGGGGTCGGTGCCCCCGCCGCCCGTGGAGGCGGACGCGCCCGCCTGGGCGTCGCAACTGCGCGCCGTGCACGCCGGGACGCAGATCGTGGAGGTCACCCTGCACGGGACGGCCCCGGGAGCCGTGGTCCTGGAGGACCTGGAGGTCCGCGTGGCGGGCCGCCGCACCCCGCCGGCCTGGAACGTCTACCAGATGTCGCAGGGCTGCGGCGGGGCACTCACCCCGGCCGTCTTCGCCGTCAACCTGGACGCGCCGCGCCCGCTGGCCCGCCCGGTCGCCGGCAACGACGCCGGGAGCCCGCTGGCCGCGCCCGCCTTCCCGATGCGCGTCTCGGCGGCCGAACCGGTCGTCCTGCGGGTCGAGGCCGTCACCACGGGCTGCGACTGCGACTGGTCCCTCGACCTCCGGTGGTCCGGGCCGTCCGGCTCGGGCACCCTGCGCATCGACGATGACGGGCGGCCGTTGCGCACGAGCGCCGCCCCTGGCCGGCCGGTGTACGGGTACGCGACGGAGCAGGGCCGCTGGGGGCGCTGATCCGCAGGTCAGAGGTGTTGTCGGTGGTCGCGCCTAGACTCGTCGGCAGAGGATGTCAGCAGATCCGCAAGCAGATCGACGGGAAAGACGGGGGAGGGGAACACGTGACACCGCAGTGGGAGTCGGGGTCGCAGCCGCAGCCGCAGCCGCAGCCGCAGCCGCAGCCGCAGCCGCAGCCGCAGCCGCAGTCTGGGCAGCAGTCTGGGTCGCAGCCGCGGGCAGCCGCGCTGTTGCGCCACGCCGCCGTGTTCCTGCCCGCCGCCGTCCCGCGCGAGGGGCGGGTGGCCTTCTGGGCGCCCGAGGGGGACGAGCTGCCCGAGGTGGGTACGCCGGCGCCGCTCACCGTCGTACGCCCGCACGGCGACGGGGTCCGCAGCCGGACCGTGCCCGCCGTGACCTTCTCCGTCGCCTCCGCCCTGCCCCTGCTCGCGGCGGCGCCCCGCAGCCCCGCCGCGCACCCCGCCACCCGCGCCTGGGGGACCGCCGCCACGCAGGCGCTCACCCTGGCCGCCCGCGGCCGGCTGCTTCCCGGGCTCACTCCCGAGGGCATGGACGCCTGGCGCGCCGGGCCGCTCGACGCCGCCGACATCGACCACCTGCGTGCGGTCGCCGCGGCTCTCCCGCACGAGGGGTACGCGACGCCCCTGGCCGGCCGCCGTCCGCTCCAGCTGCCCGAACCGGAGGCGCTGGTCCGCGCGTTCCTCGACGCCGTCGCCGACAGCCTGCCCCGCACCCCGGCCGCGGCCGTGGCCGCCGGGCGGCCGTTCGCCGCGCGGGAGGCGCAGCGGGTGCCCGGGATACGGGACTGGGCCGCGCAGGTCGCGGCCGGAGCCGACGCCGGGGTCGGGATCTCGCTGCGGCTCGACCTGTCCTCCTTCCGCCTCTTCGACGAAGCCGAGGGCGAGGACGTCCGGCGCGCCGGGGCCGCAGTCGTCCAGGTGCACAGCCTCGCCGATCCGACCCTGATCACCGACGCGGCGCGGTTGTGGGCGGGCACGGCCGCCGCCGGGTTCGGCCCGCGCGCCCGGATCGACGCCGTGCTCGCGCTGCGCCGGGCCGCTCGGGTCTGGCCGCCCCTGCTGCGGCTGCTGGACCAGCCCGTGCCCGATGCCCTCGCCCTGTCCGACCCGGAGCTGGAGGACCTGCTGGGGATGGCCGCGAGCCGGCTGGCGGCCGCCGGGGTCCTGGTCCACTGGCCGCGCGAGCTGGCCCGTACGCTGTCCGCGACCGCCGTCGTACGGTCCACCGCGCCCGGTTCCGCGACCGACGGCACCGCCTTCTTCGACGCCGAGCACCTCTTCGCCTTCTCCTGGGAGCTGGCGCTGGGCGGGGACCGGCTCACCCCGGGCGAGATGGACGCGCTGGCGCAGGCCCACCGGCCCGTCGTGCGGCTGCGGGACCAGTGGGTGCGGGTCGATCCGGAGCTGGTGCGCAAGGCGCGCAAGCGGGAGCTGGGCGTGCTGGACCCGGTGGACGCGCTGGCCGTCGCGCTGTCGGGGACGGCCGAGATCGACGGCGAGCCGGTCGAGGCGGTGCCGGTGGGGGCCCTGGCCGCCCTGCGGGAACGGCTGACGGGGGAGCTGGCCCCGCTCCCGCAGCCTTCCGCCCTCAAGGCCACCCTGCGCGACTACCAGGCCCGCGGCCTGGCCTGGCTGGACCTGATGACCTCCCTCGGTCTCGGCGGCTGCCTCGCCGACGACATGGGCCTGGGCAAGACCGTCACCCTGATCGCGCTGCACCTGCACCGGGACCGGCCCGAGCCGACGCTCGTGGTGTGCCCCGCGTCCCTCCTGGGCAACTGGCAGCGGGAGATCGAGAAGTTCGCCCCCGGCACGCCCGTGCGCCGCTTCCACGGCGGCGGCCGCAGCATCGAGGACCTGACGTCCTGCGAGGGCGGGTTCGTGCTCACCACGTACGGCACGATGCGCGCCAGCGCCGCCCTGCTGGCGGCACAGAGCTGGGGCATGGTCGTCGCCGATGAGGCGCAGCACGTCAAGAACCCGCATTCGGCGACCGCGAAGGCCCTGCGCACGGTGCCGGCGCCGGCCCGGGTGGCGCTGACCGGCACCCCGGTGGAGAACAACCTCTCCGAGCTGTGGGCGCTGCTCGACTGGACCACGCCGGGTCTGCTGGGGCCGCTCACCGCCTTCCGGGCCCGCCACGCCCGCCCGGTGGAGCACCAGACGGAGGAGGACGGCGGCAACGAGGCGGCGGTCGCCCGGCTGTCCGCGCTCGTGCGGCCGTTCCTGCTGCGGCGCAAGAAGTCCGACCCCGGCATCGCGCCCGAGCTGCCGCCGAAGACGGAGACCGACCACCCCGTCTCGCTCACCCGGGAGCAGGCCTCGCTCTACCAGGCCGCGGTGGACGAGGCGATGGCCGTGATCGAGTCGAGCGAGGGCATGGAACGACGCGGCATGATCATGAAGCTGCTGGCCTCGCTCAAGCAGATCTGCAACCACCCGGCGCAGTACCTCAAGGAGGAGCAGCCCAGGATCGGACACCGCTCGGGGAAGCTCGCCCTGCTGGACGAGCTGCTGGACACGATCCTGGCGGAGGGTGGCTCGGTCCTCGTCTTCACCCAGTACGTGACGATGGCCCGCCTGATCGAACGGCACCTGTCCGCCCGGGGGATCTCCCACCAGCTGCTGCACGGCGGGACGCCGGTGCCGCGCCGGGAGGAGCTCGTCGACCGGTTCCAGGCGGGCGAGGTGCCCGTGTTCCTGCTGTCCCTGAAGGCGGCGGGCACGGGCCTGAACCTCACCCGGGCCGGCCACGTCGTCCACTTCGACCGCTGGTGGAACCCGGCCGTCGAGGAACAGGCCACCGACCGCGCCTACCGCATCGGCCAGACCCAGCCCGTACAGGTCCACCGGATCATCGCCGAAGGCACCGTCGAGGACCGCATCGCCGAAATGCTGGAGGCGAAGCGGGCCCTCGCCGACGCCGTGCTCGGCTCGGGCGAGTCGGCGCTGACCGAGCTGACCGACCGCGAGCTGGCCGACCTCGTCTCCCTGCGGAGGCCCGCATGATCACCGCGCGGGACGACCGCCGCCGCACCTTCGAGACCGTGCCCGCCGGGGCGGCGGCGGTGAGCTGGTGGGGCCGGGCCTGGGTGACGGCGCTGGAGGAGGTCTCCCATGACACGGCCCGGCTGGCCCGGGGCCGTGCGTACGCCGAGGACGGGCACGTCGACGCGGTGACCGTCACCCCCGGCCGGATCGTGGCGTACGTCCGGGGCAGCCGGGCCCGCCCGTACCGCACCGAGCTGACCCTGCCCGCCTTCGCGGACCCGGAGTGGAACGAGCTCCTGGAGGCGGTCGCGGCCGACCCCGCCGCGCTCGCCGCCCTGCTGGAGCGGGAGGTTCCGCAGTCACTCGCACAGACCGTCCTGCCCGGCGCGGGCGAGCTCGTCCCGCACTGCTCCTGCCCGGACTTCGGGCGTCCGCCGTGCAAGCACGCGGCGGCCCTCTGCTACCGGGCGGCCCGCCTCCTCGACGAGGACCCCTTCGTCCTGCTGCTCCTGCGCGGCCGGGGCGAGCGGGAGCTCCTCGACGAGCTCACCCGCCGCAACGCCGCCCACGCCGCGCGCGAACAGCCCGACGCGGCGCCGGACTTCCCGGGTGTGCCGGCCCGAGAGGCGCTCGCCCGCACCGGTCTGCCGCCGCTGCCCGCGCCGCTCCCGGCGCCCGCCGCCGCGGGCCTCCCGCCCGCGTACCCGGCCGATCCGGCGGCCCCGGACCCGCTGGCCCTGGACCAGCTCGCCTGCGACGCGGCCGCCCGCGCCCTGGCCCTCCTCACCACCGGCGAGGACCCGATCGCGGGGCTCGGCCTCTGGCAGGACGCGGTCAGGCTCGCCTCCGCGCACCCCACGGCGGGCCTGACGGGCACGGCCCGCACCCTCTACCGGGACCTGGCCCGCGCCACCGGCCGTACCACCACCGAGCTCGCCCGGGCCGCCGCCGCGTGGCGCCAGGGCGGCCGCCCGGCACTGGCCGCCCTCGAAGAGCCCTGGGACCCGCCGGCGGGCCCGTTCGACCGGGCCCGGCCGGCCCTGCTCGCCGCGGGCCAGGGTTCCTTCCGCCCGGACCGCAACCGCCTGACGATCCACACCCGCCAGCTCCGCCTCGGCCGCGAGGGCCTCTGGTACTGCTACGAGGACCGCTTGGGGGACAACGACTGGTGGCCGAGGGGCCGTCCCTCCGCGGACCCGGTCACCGCTCTGCTGGGCTGAGCCCGGCGGCCCAGCGCGTCAACGTGGTGAAGTCGCGGTCCCGCAGACCGTGGCGGGGGTGGATGCGCAGGAGGAGGGCCGGGGCCGGGTAGCGGGCGGCGACCCAGGCGCGGTCGCGGGGGTTGATCATGTCGTCGACCCAGGCGAAGGGGCGGCCCGCCGCCCATTCGACGAGATGCCGGGTCTTCCAGGAGAGCCCGTCGGGGTCCTCGACGAAGAGTTCCGGCCAGTCGATGACGGACAGGTCTCCGGGAAGTCCGATGTGCGGGGCGATCAGTGTGTTGGCCTGGTGCGTCCAGGCGGTGGCCCAGGCGAGCTCGAAGGGCAGGGCCAACAGCCGGGCCCCGTGGGACGGGTGGAGGCGGACCCGCGCGCCGCGCCGGGCGCTGCGCGATTCCGGGTCGCGGTAGGAGAGCCAGACGTCCGGCCGCATCCGGTGGCTCCGGTAGCCGCGCAGGCCGGCGAGGGGCGAACGGAAGGGATTGAGCGGTCCGTCCACGTCGAGGAGGAGCAGCGGTCGATCAGTCATGAAGTAGGCACTACCCAGTACACGATGGAGTGAAATGCCTACCGGCTCTATAACCCGAATGGGTTTACCGCGTTATCTCCGGTGCGGGTGCAGCACCCGCTGAATCCTCCGGAAGGCAGGGAAACTCATGCGTCACAGTCGTCGGAATGGCTTGATCGCGGCGGTGGTTGCGGGAGGTGGACTGGCGGTCGCGGGCGTGAGCGGTTTCGCCTACGCCGACGCGGACGCGGGCGGCCGGGCCGAAGGCTCGCCCGGGCTGCTGTCCGGGAACCTGGTGCAGCTGCCCGTGCACGTCCCGGTGAACGTGTGCGGGAACACCGTGAGCGTGGTAGGCGTGCTCAACTCGGCCGCCGGGAACCGCTGTGCCAACGAGGCACCGGGAGGCGGTGGCGGGCATCCCGGGCCGAGGGCCTCACATCCGTCGAAACCGGGAGCGGGAAACGGGGGAGGGGCCGTGGCGGAAGGGCGCGGAAAGGATTCGCCCGGTGTGCTGTCCGGCAACGGCCTGCAGCTTCCCGTCGAGCTCCCGCTGAACCTCAGCGGCAACTCCGTGAGCGCCGTCGGTGTCGGCAACTCCTCGCACGGCAACACCTCCGTCAACGGCGAGGAGCCCACCGGTGGCAAGCCCGCCCAGCCGCCCGTCACCGAACCGCCCGTCACCGAACGGCCGGTCACCCTGCCCGCACCGCCGCGCCACACCGAGGCCCTCGCCCACACCGGGGCCGACGGCCTCGGATACCTGCTGCCCGGCAGCGGAGCGCTCCTGCTCGGCGGCGTCCTCCTCTACCGCCGCTTCCGCCTCAACTAGGCGCTGTACGCCACCCGTCCAGGACGGCGTCGATCCGCGCGGCCAGCCGGGCACGGGCCGCGAACCGGGGGACGCCCGCCATCAGCAGCGCGTCGTACTCGGTGTCGGTGTGCCGCACCGCCGCCCGCACCGCGACCGAGACCGCCGACTCGTCGAGGGCCCGGCCGGCCGCGGTGCGGCCCACCCGGCCGCTGCCGCGCAGCGAGGCGTGCAGGGCGATCGCCACCGCCCGGTCGGCCGGACACCCGGGGAACAGCCGCACTATCTCGGCGGCGAAGGCCGCCGTGAACCGGGTGTCCTCGGCCGCGCGGCGCAGCCGGTCGCGCTCCCGCCGGCGCGCCCGTGCCTCGGCGTCCGCGAGACAGTCGCGCTCCGCCCGGGCCAGGGCGGCGTCCTCGACGAGGAGCCCCAGACGCTCGTACCGGCGGCGGCGCTTGTGGAAGCGGACGACGACGGCCGAGAGCGAACTGGCCTCACGCGAACGGCGGGTGAGCGCGGCGTCCCCGCGGGGCAGGTAGACCAGGTGCCCCAGATCCGCGCAGTCCAGACAGCGCGGTACGCCCGCCTCGCGCACGAGGTGCCGGAGCGGGCCCTGCCGGCACTCGGCGCAGTGGATCTGCTTCAAGGACTCGAACACCACCAGGCTCATACAGGTGTGATACCGCCTTAGGGGCCTCATATCACCTGGTGGGAAGGGGCGGTTGATGTTTCACCAACTCTTCCTGGATACCGGGACGCCTTCTACGGTGGGCCGTGGGCCGGGGGCCGGTCCACGGAGGAGGGCACATGGGTGGACGGCAGGCGACGACGGCACGGCCGGGCAGGGCACGTGGTGCCCCGGCCCCGTCGGGCCGGAGGATCGTCATTCCGCCCGGCGGCTGCACCGGCTGGCACTTCCACCGGGTCCGGCTGGACGCCGTGGTGCTGGCGGGGACCCTGACCCGGGTCCTGCACGACAGCACCGTCGAGGTGCACCGGACCGGGACCACCTTCGTGGAACCCGCGGGCATCGGACACATCCACCTGGGCCACAACCTCGGCACCGAACCGGTCGTGCTCTACGTGACCCCCGCGCTCCCCGAGGGAACGCCCTTCGCGATACCCACCCCGGCCCCGACCGGTGCCAACTCCTCGACCTGCCGCTCACACCAGCCGTCGTATTTCTCCACGGACCCGGTAGAAGCCACCTGAGGCCGCGTGCAGCCCCTCCACCACGTACCGGGCGCCCGGCTCCCGTATCCCGTGCGGGAACTGCACGTTCCACGAGGGCTCGAAGCCGTCCGACACCACCTGCACCCGGATCCGGCCGCCCTGCCGGACGCACTCCACCACCACACCGCCGGCCGGCTCCGAGGCCACCACGGCCATCGAGACCGTCGCGACCGCCGAGGCCGACGCGGCCGGGGTGAACACCGGCAGCGCCGCCGCCGACTTCACGTCCACCGGAGCCGGCACCGAGCCCTGCTGGGCCGCCGCGATCGCCTGCTCGCTCGCATCCACGCAGACCAGCGAACCGTCCGTGGTGACCAGGTACAGCCGCTCGTCGAGGTACTGCATGGACAGCGCGGCCCCGCTGCCCGTGCCCAGCTTCCACAGCCGCTGCCCGTCGGCGTCGAAGCAGTACACCGAGGAGGAGAGGTCGCCGGCGAACACGTGCCGCCCGTCGGGTGAGGTCGCGCACGAGTACACCGCCGCGTCACACCGGTAGGTGGCCTCCACCGCGCCCGTCGCCTTCGACAGCCGCTGCACGGTGTTCCGCCCGGTGCCCGCGTACACCGCGTGGTCCTCCTGCCAGCCGAACAGCACCGATCCGTTGGTCGCGGTGTGCCACAGCTCCCGGCCGCCGTCCGGCGCGTACGCCGTCACCCCCTTGCTGTGCCCGTGGTAGACGGCGTCCGCGTCCGCCCGGACCATCCACGCGTTGGAGCCGGCCGAGCGCCTCGACCACTGGAACTCGTCCTCGTGGTCGATGACCGTCAGCCCGCCGTTGCGGTCCGAGACGTTCAGGACGCCCTCGCGGATGTCGAGCCAGAAGATGTCCACGTCCTCCGCGATGTCGTACGCACCGAAGGGAACCTTCGACGACAGGTCGTACACCGTGCCGTCGTCACAGCCCGCGTATATCCAGAACTCGTCCGCCACCAGGCACTTCACCCCGTCCGGCAGCGCATAGCGGGCCAGCACCTCACCGGCGTGGCTCAGCGTGTAGACGTCCCCGGCCTGGTTGCCGACCCAGCAGCGGTCCTCGTCCACGTGGATCCCGAAGGCGGAGGAGCCCGTACGGAAGCGCCACAGCACCGGAGCCACCGCCCGCGCCGTCGACGGCGCCGACGTCACCTGGCGGCGGGTCACCGAGCGGGCCGCGCGCTGCCCCCGCACCGCCGGGGCGTACCCCTTGCGGACCTTCTCGCCGATCTTCTTCGCGGCGGCCGCCCGGGCCTTCTCGGCGGTCGGGAACGAGGAGCTCTGCAACTGGCCGTCCGCGCCGATGCGTCCGTACCGCACGGAGACGGCCGTGCCGTCGACGGTCACCTCGTAGAACTTGTGCGCCCCGCCGCCGTCCTGCGACAGCTCCAGATACGTCGTCTCCCGAGCCATGACAAACCCCTCCCCGAAGGCCGGGCCGCCGGCTCCGTTTCCGCCGGTGATCCCTCGTGAAAAACGCTAAGTCCCACCACTGACAATGGGCCGGTGAAGTGGGAAGCGATCACATGGCAGCGGATGGCCGAGCGGCTCGCCGGTCACCTCGACGACCCCGAGAACCTGCCCGAGCAGGGCAGTTGGCAGCGGGTGGGCATTGACGGAGCGCCGGCCGCCGGGACCGGCGTGCTCGCGGAGGAGCTCGCGGAGGCGTTGCGGAGGCGCGGCCGGCCGGTGCTGGTGGTGGCGACCGACGGGTTCCTGCGGCCCGCCTCCCTCCGCTTCGAGTTCGGGCGGCAGGACGTGGACGCGTACCTCGGCGGCTGGTACGACACGGGCGCGCTCTGGCGGGAGGTGTTCGGCCCGACGGACCCCGGCGGGAGCGGGCGGGTGCTGCCGGACCTGTGGGACCCGGTGACCGACCGGGCGACGCGCAGCCCGTACGCCGAACTCCCGGCCGGCGGGGTGCTGCTGGTGCACGGTCCGCTGCTGCTCGGGCAGTGGTTCCCCTTCGACCTGAGCGTCCACATCCGGCTGTCGCCGGGGGCGCTGGGCCGTCGGACGGAGGAGTCGCAGCGGTGGACGGTGGCGGCGTTCGCGCGGTACGAGGCGGAGGTGGATCCGGGGGCGGGGGCGGATGTGGTGGTCCGGGCCGATGACTCCAGGCATCCCGCCTGGACGGGGGTGCGCGGGCGGTGACGTGGGCCCCGGGCGGGCGGGGCCGAGTTGCCCGGCCCGGCTGAAGGATCGGGGCTCCGCCCCAGGCCCCGCGCCTCAAACGCCGGCGGGGCTGGAATTGCCGGCGCGGGTTGGATGGTGCGGCGGGGCTGGAGTGGGCTGGTGCGGCTGGAGTTGCCGGTGCGGCTGAAGGATCGGGGCTCCGCCCCAGGCCCCGCGCCTCAAACGCCGGCGGGGCTGGAATTGCCGGCGGGGGTTGGATGGTGCGGCGGGGCTGGAGTGGGCTGGTGCGGCTGGAGTTGCCGGTGCGGCTCAAGTTCGGGGCTCCGACCCGTTCGCCGCGCCTCAAATGGGGGCTCCGCCCCGGACGCCGCGCCTCAAACGCCAGCGGGGCCGGAATTGCCGGTGGGGTGGGATGGGTCGGCGGGGCTGGATGGGTCGGTGTGGCTGTTGCGGGGGCTACGGGCGGCCGCCCGGGTGGGTTACCGAGAGGGCGGCCGTGCGGCAGCCGGCTCGGGCGGCTTCCGCGGGGTCCGCGCCCTGGAGGCGGGCTGCGAGGAAGCCGCCGGTGAAGGCGTCTCCGGCGCCCGTGGAGTCCACCGCTTCGGCCGGCTCGGCCGCGACCTCGGCGGTGATGCGGCCGCGCTCGGCGACCAGCGCGCCGGCCGAGCCCAACGTCACCACCACCAGCGGTATCCGCCGGCTGAGCTCCACCGCCGCGCGGGCCACCCCGGCCGGCTCCGGCAGCCCGGCCAGCAGCCGGGCCTCGTCCTCGTTGGGCAGCAGCACCTCCACCCCCGCCACCGCGTCCAGGAAGCGCCGCGGGCCCAGGGCGGCCAGGAATCCGGCCGAGGCGGGGTCCACGCTCACCGGCACCCCCCGGGTCCGGGCCGCCCGCAGCGCGACCAGGGCCAGCGCCCGGCTGCTGTCGGCGAAGAACAGGTAGCCGGACAGGTGGAGGTGGGCCGCCCCGTCCAGCAGCGACGGGGCCCAGTCGGCGGGGCACAGCCGCAGCGAGGCCCCGCTGTCGGTCAGGAAGGTGCGCTCCGCGTCCTTGCCGACCAGCGCGACCACCGTCCCGGTCGGCTCCTCCGGGTCGATCACCAGCCGCGGCCGCACCCCCGCGTCCACCAGCGCGCGCTCGTGCCACCGCGCCGACTCGCTGCCCACCCGCGCCAGGAGGCGTACCTCCGCGGCCCCCGTACGGGCCGCCCAGCAGGCGGCGTTGGCTCCGGCGCCGCCCGGCAGGGTGCGGATGCGGGCGGCCGTGTCCGTGGCCGGGGCGAGTGGTTCCGGATGTATCGCCACCACATCCGTCACCACGTCCCCGACGACGACCAGCGCTCCCGGCGCGGTCATGCCCGCGCCGCCCAGGCCCCCGCGATCCGCGCTCCGAGCCGCACATTGCCGCGTACCGCCGCCAGGTTGGCCTCCAGCGAGGCGCCATCGGTGGCCCGCACCAGGAACCCCAGCAGGAACGGGGTCACCGCCTGCCCCGTGATCCCCCGCTCACGGCATTCCGCGAGCGCCTCCGCCAGCACCCGGTCGTGCAGCTCAGGGTCCAGCTGCTCCGCCTCGGCCACCGGATTGGCCACCAGCAGCGCCGACTCCACCCCGCCCAGCGCGTCCTGAGCGGCCATCACCGCCGCGACCTCCTCGGGCCGGTGCACCGTCCAGTCCACCGGCTCGCCGGAATCGGCCAGGTAGAACCCCGGGAAGCGGTCGGTCCCGTACCCGAGCACCCCCACCCCCAGCGTCTCCAGCCGCTGCAGCGTGGCCGGCACGTCCAGGATCGACTTCACCCCCGCGCACACCACCGTGATGCGCGTCCGCGCCAGCAGCGCGAGGTCCGCCGACTCGTCCTGCGTCTGCGCCCACTCCCGGTGTACGCCGCCCAGTCCGCCCGTGGCGAAGACCCGCAGGCCCGCCCGCGCGGCCAGGAAGGCCGTCGCGGACACCGTCGTCGCCCCGGTCGCCCGCGTCGCCAGCGCGGGGGCCAGGTCCCGGTGGCCGAGCTTGCGCACGCCGTCGCCGCCCGCGATCCGCTCCAGCTGCGCCTTGTCCAGGCCCGCGTACGCCACCCCGTCCACGACCGCCACCGTCGCCGGAACTGCGCCCTCCGCGCGGACCAGCGCCTCCAGTTCGAGGCCCACGGCCAGGTTGCGGGGGCGGGGCAGGCCGTGCGCGAGGATCGTCGACTCCAGGGCCACCACGGGCTTGCCCCGGGCGAGTGCGTCGCGTACCTCTTCCGACAGGACCGGTCCGCCCGACAAGGGTGCAGTTGCTGTGTGCTGTGACATGTCCCCATCCATGGCACGGGATGGACGGCCCCAAACGCACTCCCGCCACACCCGTCCCCACCTGTCCGAGTAGCGTTCCCCCATGGACACGCGCGGGTTCTACGACGACCTGGCCGACCGGTACGACCTCCTGTACGCGGACTGGGACGCCTCCGCCGCCCGGCAGGGCCGGGCCCTCGACGCCCTCCTCACGGCCGCGCTGGGCCCCGGACCGCACAGCGTCCTCGACAACGCCTGCGGCATCGGCACCCAGGCCCTGGGCCTCGCGGCCCTGGGCCATCGGGTCACCGGGACCGACCTGAGCCCCGCCTCCGCGGCCCGCGCCACCAGGGAGGCCGCCGGCCGGGGACTCGACCTGCCCGTCGCGGCCGCCGACATGCGAGCCCTGCCCTTCGCGGACGCCTCCTTCGACGCCGTGGTCTGCGCCGACAACGCGCTGCCGCACCTGCTCACCGCTCAGGACGTGCGCGCCGCGCTGGCCGAAACCCGGCGGGTCCTGCGCCCCGGCGGACCGCTGCTGCTCTCCACCCGCCCGTACGGGGAACTGCGCCGGGCCCGCCCGCAGAGCGAGGCCCCGCACGTGCGCACCGGCCCCGACGGGCGGACCATCACCTTCCAGCTGTGGCACTGGCACGCCGACGGGGAACGCTACGACCTGGAGCTCTTCCAGCTGCTGCCGAACGGCGACACCTGGACCACGCGGACGTCGAGCGCGACGTACTGGGCACTGCCACAGGAGCGGACCGCCGCGTTCGCCCGGGAGGCCGGGCTGCGCGATCCGGTCTGGCACGCACCGGCGGACACCGGGTTCCACCAGCCGGTCCTCACCGCCCACCGCCCGCCGCCCGGGTCCGACTGGACAGGGTGACTCATGGGCCGGGCCGTTCCTGGACGCTGTGGTCACCGCGCCGCGGGGGCGGGCCGGTCTAGGCTGGCGCGCCATGAGCACCAGTGATCACTCCGCCGCCCCCGCCTCCTTCTCCGTCTCCGTCGCGGACGCGGAACTGGAGCCCGAGGACCTCGACCCCGACCAGATCGTCTCGGGGGAGCCCGTCGTGACGGGCAAGGTGCTCTGGGAGTCGCCGGACGGCAGCCAGGTGCGCGGGATCTGGCAGATCACCCCGGGCGTGGTCACCGACACCGAGGCCAACGAGCTGTTCGTGGTGGTCAGCGGCCGCGCCACCGTCGACGTCGAGGGCGGCGAGACCCTGGAGGTGGGTCCCGGCTCCGCCTGCGTCCTGCGGGAGGGCGACAAGACCACCTGGACCGTGCACGAGACGCTCCGCAAGGCCTACCACATCAGCTACTGAGGCCGAGGCCCTCAGCCGGTGACGCCCTTCGCGGCGACGGGGTGGCGGCGCGCGGTGAACAGGGCGAGCGCCGCCATCGGCAGCAGCAGCGCGGCGCCGACGGCGTTCAGCCAGCCGTAGCCCGCCTGGGACATGACCAGGCCGGCGGCCGCGCCGCCCACCCCCGCGGACGCGTTCATCGTGAGGTCGCTCAGACCCTGTACGGCGGCCCGCGCGGGCTGCGGCACCGAGTCGGTCAGCAGGGCCGAGCCGGACACCATCCCGGCGGACCAGCCCAGTCCGAGCAGGAAGAGCCCGAGCATGCTCCGGCCGTGGCTGGGCCCGGCCGTCCCCGCGAGCAGCGCGGCGACCGACAGGAGCCCGGCGGCCAGGCCGATCACGGACAGCCGTCCGAGCCGGTCCGCGAGCCACCCCATCAGCGGGGAGAAGGCGAACATGCCCGCGATGTGAATGCTGATGACCAGCCCGACGAGCTCCAGGCCGGCGCCGTGGTGGCCCAGGTCCATCGGGGTCATCACCATGATCGAGACCATGACGGTGTGCGACACGGCGACGGTGACGAGCGCGAGGCGGGCCCGCGGGGAGGCCTTGACGGCGGCGAACCCGGCGCGCAGCGAGCGGCCCTCGCGCGTCTGCTCCGCCGGAGCGGCGAGCGCCCGGGCCGTCAGCAGCGGGTCGGGGCGCAGGAGTACGCCGATCAGCGTGCCGGTGAGTAGGAAGACGGCGGCGGCCCATACGAAGGGCCCCGCCGTCTCGGGTATCGCGGTCCCGGCGAAGCTGCGGCTGGCCGGCGCGGAGAGGTTGGGGCCGAGCACCGCGCCGAGGGTGGACGCCCACACGACGACGGAGATCGCCCGGGCCCGGCGGTCCGGGGCGGCGAGGTCCGCGGCGGCGAACCGGGCCTGGAGGTTGGCGGAGGAGGCGGCGCCGAAGGCGGCCATGCCGAGCAGCAGCAGCGGGAAGTTCCGGATCGTCGCGGCGAGGACGACCAGTCCCGCTCCGACGGCGCCGATCGCGTAGGCGAGGACCAGGCCGGGGCGTCGCCCGCGCGCGGTCATCAGGGCGGCGAGCGGCAGCGAGACCAGGGCGGTGCCGATCACCGCGGCGGTGGAGGCGAGGCCGGACAGGGCCTCGGTGCCGCTGATCTCGGTGGCGAGCACGGGGGCCAGGGCGATGCTGATGGGCACGCCGAGGCCGCCGAGGATCTGGCCGGCGATGAGGACCCGGGAGGTGCGCCGCTGCAGCCGCGCCACGTCCGGGAGACCGAGCGGCGGAGCCGGCCGGTCCGTGCCGGGGGAGGCCGTCATGCCGCGCCCCGCTTGCGCGGGTGCGTGACGCGGGGCCCGGAGGGCGCGGGGGAGCCGGGTGCGGCGGCGGCAGTAGTCACCGCCGCAGTGTGCCACCCCTTACTGCCCGGCGGAACCGTCCCTGCGTGCCGGCCGGCCCGCAAGCCGGTACCGCACTGCGGCCCGAAGGCCGGACCTCCCTCAGAACAGCGGCTGCGGAAGCACGCCTTCCAACGCGAGCAGCTGCCGCTTGGTCTCCACCCCGCCGCCGAATCCCCCGATGCCCCCGTCGTTCTCCACGACCCGGTGGCAGGCCACCACCAGCGGCAGCGGATTCGAACCCATGGCGTTGCCCACGGCCTGGGCGGCGCCGGGCTGTCCGGCGCGGGCGGCCAGTTCCCCGTAGCCGACGACCGATCCGTACGGCACGGTTCGGTCCAGCTCCTGGAGCACCTGCCGGTTGAAACCGGAGCTGAGGCGCCAGTCCAGCGGCAGCTCGAAGCGCCGCAGCGTGCCGGCGAAGTACGCCTTGAGCTGGCGTATGGGCTCGGCCAGCAGCACCTCCTCGCCCGGCGCGGGGCGGCGGGCGTCGGCGCCCAGCCGGGAGACGAGCGGGCCGATCATCTTCTCGACCCGGTCCGGGGCGGCATGGAACTCGACCCGGACCAGACCCTCCGGGGTGGCGGCCAGGAGCAGGGGACCGATGTCGCTGGCGACGACGGTCCATTCGAGGTGCGGCCCGCGGGGCGGCTCGGTGGTGTCCACGCCCCCACCGTACGGCTCCCCCCTGACAACGCCGGCCGCTTCGGTCACATCACCCGCATCAACCGCATGAACCACATCACCCGCCACACACGCCCGCCGCGGCACGGCGGCGGACTCAGAACCCGTCGACCGCCTCCTGCACCACGTCCGGGGCGTTGGTGATGATCCCGTCCACACCCATGTCCTGGACCTTCCGGGCGGTCGCCGCGTCGTCCACGATCCAGGTGTCCACCTCCATGGCCTTGCCGTGGGCCCCCAGCAGGCCGTGCACCGCCGCGACCCAGTCGGCCGAGATCGTGGTGTGCCAGGGGTTGATCCGGTCGGTGAACTCCGCGTACCGCGGCAGGTCCGCCACGGTGGGGGTGCCCAGGAAGGCCGTCAGCAGGTCCGGGCGCAGCCGGTGCACGATGCGCACGCAGTCGGCGCTGAAGCTCTGCACCACCAGGCGCTGCGTCACGTGCCGCTCGTCGAGCCAGCCGGCGTCGCCCAGCACCTTCAGGGTCTGCTCCTCGATCCCCGGGTAGAGCTCCGGCTTCTTGATCTCCAGCAGCAGTTTCTGCTGGTTGCGCTGCACCCGGCCCAGGTACTGGCGCAGGGTCGGCACGCGGGCGCCCGCGTACTCCTCGCCGAACCAGCTGCCCGCGTCCAGCCGGGCGATCTCGGCGGCCGTGAAGTCCTTGACCTTCCAGGGGGAGCGCCCCGGGAACACCTGCTCGACGTTCGTCGTCCGGGCCAGGGTGTCGTCGTGGATCACCACCAGCTCGCCGTCCATGGTGCGCTGCACGTCGTTCTCGACCCAGTCGAAGCCCAGCCGCATGGCCAGGTCGATCGCGGCCAGGGTGTTCTCCGGTGCGTACGCCGAGGCCCCCCGGTGGGCGTACACGACGGGTTCCCCCAGCGCTGCCCGGTCGGTGGCGGATCCGGGCCCGGTGGCGGCGTACGAGGCCGTCCCGCCCAGCAGGGTGAGGGTGAAGCCCAGGAATGCGGCGGCGGCCGCGGCGGCGGGTCGGACGTACATGTGCGTTCTCCTCGGGTCGTGAGCCCTGTTCCTGCGTCAGACGGGTGCGGAGCGGCAGACGTTGTGGCGATGCACTTCACGGCGATCATGGGGTTGAAGATCACCGAGCCGCCACCGAACTACGACAAACGGACCAGAACGAATGACGGGGCTCCCGGGCGTCCGGACCCGCCGGAGGGCGCCGCGGCCGGGCGGGGACGCGTGAGTGTCAGTGGGGGGTCGTACGGTTGACTCATGCGGCCCGTATCGAAGATCGAACGCACGGTGGCGCCTTTCGAGGTCGTCAGCCCGTACCAGCCCAGCGGCGACCAGCCGGCGGCCATCGCCGACCTGGAGAAGCGCATCCGCGCAGGTGAGAAGGATGTCGTCCTGCTGGGTGCGACAGGCACCGGCAAGTCGGCGACCACCGCCTGGATGATCGAGAAGCTTCAGCGCCCCACCCTGGTCATGGCGCCGAACAAGACGCTCGCCGCCCAGCTGGCGAACGAGTTCCGCGAGCTCCTGCCGAACAACGCCGTCGAGTACTTCGTCTCGTACTACGACTACTACCAGCCCGAGGCGTACGTACCGCAGTCGGACACGTACATCGAGAAGGACTCCTCGATCAACGAGGAGGTGGAGCGGCTGCGCCACTCCGCGACCAACTCGCTGCTGACCCGGCGCGACGTGATCGTCGTCGCCTCCGTGTCCTGCATCTACGGCCTCGGCACCCCGCAGGAGTACGTCGACCGGATGGTCTCCCTCAAGGTCGGCGAGGAGATCGACCGGGACCAGCTGCTGCGCCGTTTCGTCGACATCCAGTACACGCGCAACGACGTGGCCTTCACCCGCGGCACCTTCCGGGTGCGCGGCGACACCATCGAGATCTTCCCGGTCTACGAGGAACTGGCCGTCCGCATCGAGATGTTCGGCGACGAGATCGAGGCCCTCTCCACCCTCCACCCGCTGACCGGCGAGGTCATCAGCGAGGACCGCGAGCTGTACGTCTTCCCCGCCAGCCACTACGTCGCCGGCCCCGAGCGCATGGAGAAGGCGATCAACGGCATCGAGGCCGAGCTGGCCGAGCGCCTCGCCGAGCTGGAGAAGCAGGGCAAGATGCTGGAGGCGCAGCGGCTGCGCATGCGCACCACGTACGACCTGGAGATGATGCGGCAGATCGGGTCCTGCTCCGGCATCGAGAACTACTCGCTGCACATGGACGACCGCGAGCGCGGCTCCGCGCCGAACACCCTCATCGACTACTTCCCGGAGGACTTCCTCCTGGTCATCGACGAGTCGCACGTGACCGTGCCGCAGATCGGCGCCATGTACGAGGGTGACGCCTCCCGCAAGCGGACCCTGGTCGACCACGGCTTCCGGCTGCCGTCCGCCCTCGACAACCGTCCCCTGAAGTGGGAGGAGTTCCAGGAGCGCATCGGCCAGACCGTCTACCTGTCGGCGACCCCCGGAAAGTACGAGCTCTCGCGCGGCGACGGCTTCGTCGAGCAGATCATCCGCCCCACCGGCCTCATCGACCCCGAGGTCGTGGTCAAGCCCACCGAGGGGCAGATCGACGACCTGGTCCACGAGATCCGGCAGCGGGTGGAGAAGGACGAGCGGATCCTCGTCACCACCCTCACCAAGAAGATGGCCGAGGACCTCACCGACTACTTCCTGGAGCTCGGCATCCAGGTCCGCTACCTGCACAGCGACGTGGACACCCTGCGCCGCATCGAGCTGCTGCGCGAGCTGCGGGCCGGCGAGTACGACGTCCTGGTCGGCATCAACCTGCTCCGCGAGGGCCTCGACCTGCCCGAGGTGTCCCTGGTGGCGATCCTCGACGCCGACAAGGAGGGCTTCCTGCGCTCCGGGACCTCCCTGATCCAGACCATCGGCCGTGCGGCGCGCAACGTCTCGGGCCAGGTCCACATGTACGCGGACAAGATGACCCCGGCGATGGAGAAGGCCATCGACGAGACCAACCGGCGCCGGGAGAAGCAGATCGCCTACAACACGGCGAACGGCATCGACCCGCAGCCGCTGCGCAAGAAGATCAACGACATCGTCGCCACGATCGCCCGCGAGGAACTCGACACCGAGGAGCTCCTCGGCACCGGATACCGGCAGGCCAAGGACGGCAAGGGGGCCAAGGCGCCGGTGCCGGCGCTCGGCGGCCGGGCCGCCCAGACCAAGGCGGGCGGCAAGGGCGCGAAGGCCGCCAAGGGCGCGAAGGGCACCGAGGTGCTCACCGACCGGCCCGCCGAGGAGCTGGCCGCGCTCATCGAGCAGATGACCGAGCGCATGCGCGGGGCGGCCGCGGAGCTGCAGTTCGAGGTCGCCGCCCGGATCCGGGACGAGGTGGGCGAGCTGAAGAAGGAGTTGCGGCAGATGAAGGAAGCGGGCCTCGCCTGACCCGGACCGGGTCAGTAGGGTTGAATCACAGCCGCAGGTACACCCTGCGCGCCCGTTAATGGGGCGGGCCATGGAGAGGGGACAGCACGTGACGGTCAATATGACCAAGGGTCAGGCCATCAGTCTGCAGAAGGCGGACGGGGGCACGCTGACCGCGGTCCGGATGGGCCTCGGCTGGCAGGCGGCGAAGCGCCGCGGACTGTTCGGCTCGCGGACGCGGGAGATCGACCTCGACGCCTCGGCCGTGCTCTTCGCCGACAAGCAGCCGGTGGACGTCGTGTTCTTCCGTCACCTGCAGAGCGACGACGGCTCCGTCCGGCACACCGGTGACAACCTCGTCGGCGGCGTCGGCCAGGGCGGGGACGACGAGGCGATCCTCGTCGACCTCCAGCGCGTGCCGGTCCACATCGACCAGATCGTCTTCACGGTGAACTCCTTCACCGGCCAGACGTTCCAGGAGGTGCAGAACGCGTTCTGCCGCATCGTCGACGAGACCAACGGCCAGGAGCTGGCCCGCTACACCCTCGACGGCGGCGGTCAGTACACCGCGCAGATCATGGCGAAGGTGTCCCGCCTGGGCGCCGGCTGGCAGATGACGGCCCTCGGAAACCCGGCCAACGGCCGCACCTTCCAGGACCTGATGCCGGCGATCCTGCCGCACCTGTAGCAGTACCGGGACGAGACGAAGCACGAGAGAAGAAGGCACGGGGGAGGGGCTGCACGATGACGGCCGAACTGGTCCGGGGGCAGAACCACCCCGTGTCCCACAGCCGGGTGGAGATCAGGGTCTCGGCGGGCACAGCCGTGCTCGCCCTGGCCTCGCTCGCCGACGAACAGGGCCGGTTCGCCGGCGACGCGGTACTGGCCCACCCGGGGGCCAGGTCCCTCCCCGGCGTGCAGGCGCCCGGGAACCTCGCCGACCGGCACACCTTCGCCGTCGACCTCGACGAGGTCGCGGCGGACGTCCACCGGGTCGGCGTGCTGCTCGTCCTGCCGCCCGGCGGCCCGGTGCGCTTCGGCTCCGTCCCGGCCTCCTACGTGGCCGTGGCCGACCCGGCGGGCGCCGAGCTGGCCGGCTACACCCTGACCGGGCTGGACGCCGAGACCGCCGTGGTCGCCATGGAGCTGTACCGGCGCCAGGGCGCCTGGAAGGTCCGCGCCGTGGGCCAGGGCTACGCCGACGGCCTCGGCGCCCTGCTGACCGACGGCGGACTGCCCGCGGCGGACGCCGCGGCCCTGGCCGCCGCCGCGCTGAGCACGGCCGACCCGGCCGCGCAGGGCGACGCCACACTCGCGGCCCTGCGGACCCTGGCCGGTGACCTGCGCGCCCCGCAGAACCCGGGCCAGAACCCGGCCCCGAACCCGGCCCAGGGCCCCGCGGCCGCCCCCGAGCCGTCCGACCAGATCCCCGTCTCCGGGGTCCCGTACGCCGGTACGCCCGGGCCCGCGCCCGCCGGCGACACCGGGGGCTCGCCGCCCACCATCGACTACGCCCACCCGCGGCGCCGCCGCACCAGCACCGAGCCGCCCGAGCCGGCGCCGCGGGCCGCCGCGCCGCAGGAGCCCGGACAGCCGCCGCGGCCCGTCGCCGGTGACGCCAGCGGCTGGTCCATGGAGGAGCGGCTCTACAACCAGGTCTGGGGCATGTTCGAGGACCTGGCCCGCACGCTGGCCGCCTACCGCAGCGCCGTGGAATTCGCCGACTCCCGCATGGACCGTGAGCTCGACGAGGCCCTCTCCGACCCGCGCCACCGCCTCGGCGGCTCCGGCAACGCCGCCCGCGACACCGCCCGGGCCCGCCGCGAGGAGCTCGTCGCCCAGGCCCAGGCCGTCCTCGACCGCGACCTCGCCCAGCTGATCGCCGAGTCCGAGGTGGTCGAGCCCGCGCTGCCGGCCGCGTACGCCCGCTGGGGCAACCCGGTCTGGCACGACAGCCGGGCGACCGCGCCGCCCGAGGAGAACCCGCTGGCCCTGCGCCTGGGCGACCTCTACCTGCCCGAGCGCCCCGACCTGCGGATCCCCATGCTGATGAGGGTCCCGCTGGAGCGCGGGATCTGGATCGACAACGGCCGTACCGGTTCCGAGGCCGCGATGGCCATGGACACCGACCGGCTGCGCCGGGCAGCCATGGACATGGCCGTCGCGCACGCGGTGCGGCTGCTCGCGGTCCACCCCGCCGACCGGTTCTCCGTCCACGTCATCGACGCGGCCGGGGCGGGCACCGCCTCCCTGGCGCCCCTCGTCCGCGCGGGGGTGCTGGCCGGACCGCCCGCCGCGGGGGCCCATGGGGTCACCGAGACCCTGGCCCGCCTCACCCGGCGGGTGGACCTCGTACAGATGGCGCTGCGGGCCGGCGCGCCCGAGGACCTGCCCCCGGACGTGGACACGGCCGAGCAGCTGCTGGTCGTGCACGATTTCCCGCACGGTTTCGACGACCGCGCCGTCACCCAGCTGCGGTACCTCGCGGACGAGGGGCCGGCGGTCGGCGTGCACCTGCTGATGGTCGCCGACCGCGACGAGGCCTCGGCCTACGGGCCGCTGCTGGACCCGCTGTGGCGCTCGCTGATGCGGCTGTCGCCGGTTCCGGACAGCCACCTCGCCGATCCCTGGGTCCACCACGCCTGGACCTTCGAACCGGACCTTCCGCCGCAGGGCAGCCGAGTCCTCGAACAGGCACTGGACCGGGTGGCGGAGGCCCGGCGCACTACCCGCCCGTGACCATCACTTGGCATTCCCTTTACCTTTTCGGCCCTTGATGGGTATGCTCGTGTGTGCGGAGGGGAGTATTCCTGCTTTCCTGCTACGGCGTACCCGTCAATACGGACCACTGCGGCGATCGTGCGCGCAGTCGGTCCCGGGGCGTCGGCCCACGGCCTCCAGGCCGCCCGGGTGGAAGAGACCTCCGGCAGCGATGACGCTGACGTAGTCCTGAGCCATCCGCCGGAGGCGTGTTCACCATGGAAGTTTCCTGGGCCCTGTGGGCCGCGACCATTCTTGGTCTGTCCCTCCTCATCGGTGCCGATTTCTTCATCGGCCGCAAGCCGCACGACGTGTCGATCAAGGAAGCCGGCACCTGGACGGTCGTGTGGATCGTCCTCGCCGCACTCTTCGGCCTCGGCCTGTGGTTCTTCGGCACCCCCCAGGCGTCGCAGGAGTTCTTCGCCGGCTTCATCACCGAGAAGTCCCTGAGCGTCGACAACCTCTTCGTCTTCGTCCTGATCATGGCGAAGTTCGCGGTGCCGTCCCACCTCCAGCAGCGCGTGCTGCTCATCGGCGTCCTGATCGCCCTGGTCCTGCGCGCGGTCTTCATCGCCGCCGGCGCCGCGGTCATCGCCAACTTCTCCTGGGTCTTCTACATCTTCGGCGCGTTCCTGATCTACACCGCGTGGAAGCTGATCCAGGAGGCCCGCAAGGACGAGGACGACGAGGAGTTCGAGGAGAACCGTCTCCTCAAGTCCGTCGAGAAGAAGTTCGGCGTCGCCGACCAGTACCACGGCACCAAGCTCTTCATCATCAACAACGGCAAGCGCGTGCTGACCCCGCTGATGGTCGTCATGCTCGCCATCGGCACCACCGACGTGCTGTTCGCCCTGGACTCGATCCCCGCGATCTTCGGCCTCACCCAGGATCCGTACATCGTCTTCACCGCCAACGCCTTCGCCCTGATGGGCCTGCGCCAGCTGTACTTCCTCATCGGCGGTCTGCTGAAGAAGCTGGTCCACCTCAGCTACGGCCTGTCGATCATCCTGGGCTTCATCGGCATCAAGCTGGTGCTGCACGCCCTGCACGAGAACGGGGTGCACGTCCCGGTGATCTCGATCCCGGTCTCCCTGGGCGTCATCTGCGGTGTCCTGGTCATCACCACGATCACCAGCCTGATGGCCTCGAAGAAGCAGGCGGCGGCCGAGGCCGCCGCCCGCCAGGAGAGCATCGACGCGTAACCGCGGCTACGGAGCTACGCGGGGGCGGCCGCTTCGGCCGCCCCCGCTTCCGTTTCCCTGCCGGCGTCCGAGCCCGCCCCTACCACCAGCGGGCTGGTCTCCGGCAGCAGCGCGAAGCAGCCCAGGCTCAGCAGCGCGATCCCGGTCAGGTACACCGCGACGCCCCACGGCGGACCGGGGCCGTCCGCCAGCGCCGTCGCCACGATCGGGGTGAGCCCCCCGCCCAGCACCCCGCCCAGGTTGTAGCCGACGGCCGCGCCGGTGCAGCGGATGCGCGGGGCGTACAGCTCCGGCAGGTACGCACCCACCACCGCGAACATCGTCACCATGCCCAGCAGCGCCGCCGCGAAGCCCAGCGTCATCAGCAGCGGATCTGCCGTACCGAGCAGCGCCACCAGCGGGAACATCAGCAGGGCGCAGGCGCTGCACCCGGCCAGGCACAGCGGCCGGCGGCCGTACCGGTCGCCGAGCACCGCCACCAGCGGGGTCACCAGGCCCATCAGCGCCACGGCGCCCATGATGCAGGCCAGCACCACCGTCCGGCCCAGGCCGAGGCGCTCGGTGGCGTACGCGAGGGCCCAGGTGGTGACCGCGTAGAAGACGGCGTAGGCCGCGGCGAGCGCCCCGCCGGTCAGCAGGAGCAGTCGCCAGTGGCCGCGGACCACCTCGGCCAGCGGCGCCTCGGCCCGCCGCCCGGTCTCGGTCAGCGCCTTGAACTGCGGGGTCTCCTCCACCGAGCGGCGCAGCCACAGACCGGCGAGGGCCAGCAGTCCGGCGGCCCAGAAGGGCACCCGCCACCCCCACGAGGTGAACTGCGCGTCGGTCAGTGCCGCGGACAGCCCCAGCATCAGGCCGTTGGCCAGCAGGAAGCCCACCGGCGGGCCGATCTGCGGGAAGCTCGACCACAGTCCGCGCCGCTGTTCGGGCGCGTGCTCGGCGGTCAGCAGCACCGCGCCGCCCCACTCTCCGCCGAGCCCGAGGCCCTGCAGGAAGCGCAGCAGGAGCAGCAGCACGGGCGCGGCGACGCCGATCGAGCCGTACGTGGGCACGCAGCCCACGGCGACCGTGGCGAGGCCGGTGAGGAGCAGGGAGGCGAGGAGCACCGGGCGTCGGCCGTAGCGGTCGCCGATGTGGCCGAAGACCGCCGACCCGAGCGGGCGCGCGAGGAAGCCGACGCCGAAGGTGCCGAACGCGGCGAGGGTCCCGGCGAGCGGGGAGAAGGAAGGGAAGAAGAGCGGGCCGAGCACGAGGGCGGCGGCCGTTCCGTACACGAAGAAGTCGTAGAACTCGATCGCGGTCCCTGCGAGCGAGGCCAGGGCGAGCCGCAGCATGCCGGGGCGGGTCGAGTCCTCGGCCTCCGTCTCCGTCTCCGCCGGCCGGGCGGTGGCGGACGCGGCGGTGGCGGTGGCGGGGGAGGCGGGGGAGGGAAGGGGGACGGGGGAGGACGCGAGGGGCGGGGCTGGGTCTTGGTGCATGGTGCACCAATTACCCGTTCCCCGCCCCTCAGGACGTGCGTTCGGCCGTCAACGACCGGAAGGAGTGCGCCGCGTACCGAAGTTGACGCGCTGCCCCGGCTACCAGCCGCGCTCGCGCCATTCGGCCAGGTGCGGCCGCTCCGCGCCGAGCGTGGTGTCGTTGCCGTGGCCGGGGTAGACCCAGGTCTCGTCCGACAGCTGCTCGAAGAGCTTGTGCTGCACGTCGTCGATCAGGCTCGCGAAGGCCTTCGGGTCGCCCTGGGTGTTGCCGACGCCGCCCGGGAAGAGGCAGTCGCCGGTGAACACGTGCGCGTGGCCGTGCGGGTCGTCGTAGATCAGGGCGATCGAGCCGGGGGTGTGTCCGACCAGGTGGCGGGCGGTCAGCCTGACCCGCCCGACCGTGATCGTGTCCCCGTCGCCGACCAGGACGTCCGTGCCGACGGGGATGCCCTCCGCGTCGAGGGCGCCCGCGTACGTGCGCGCTCCGGTGGCCTCCACGACGGGAGCGAGCGCGCCCCAGTGGTCGCCGTGCCGGTGGGTGGTGACCACGGACGCGATGCCGTCGTCGCCGATCAGGTTCAGCAGTGTGCCCGCCTCGGCGGCCGCGTCGATGAGCAGCTGCTCGTCGGTGGCCCGGCAGCGCAGCAGGTACGCGTTGTTGTTCATGGGGCCCACCGCGACCTTGGAAATCATCAGGTCCGCGAGCTCGTGCACGTCGGCCGGACCGCCGACCTTGACCTCTCCGGTGTACGTCATGTCTTGATCCTAGAGCGGCGGGAGCTCGGGCAGGGGGCCGCCCGTGGTGGTCAGGGAGGCGCCCTTGTCGCCGCGGCCGGCCAGCCAGGCCAGCAGTCCGGCGGCGGTGCCGGACACGGTCACGACAGGTTCCCCGGCGGAGCCGGTGCGCCAGGTGCGCCCGTCGGGCGTGGCCAGGGCCGTCGGCGGCACTTCCGGACGCGCGGACCAGCGGTCGGCGAGGAAGGTGATCTCGCGGTCGGTGAACTCCGCCGGCAGGTCGTCGAGCTCGTAGCCGATGTTCAGATCGACGTGGTGCAGGTCGACCTCGACCCAGCGGCGGAAGGGCACGTTGGCGGCGAGGTCGGTGATGCCGTTGCGCAGTTCGACGGTGCGGGACCAGTCCTGGTCGGGCTCCGTGGTGGCGAGGAAGCGGGCCCCGGAATCACGGAGGTCCGTGAGGTGTTCTTCCAGGGGCCGGCCGGCGTCGCGTGCGATGTCCGTGTCGCGCGTGGCGGCGCTCTCGTACATCGGGCGCCCCTCGAAGACGTTCACGAGGGCGTCGGCGTTGCGCGCGAGGTGGGCCAGGATGTGGCCGCGGGTCCAGCCGGGGAGATGTGACTCCTCGGCGAGGGCTGCGTTGTCCATTTTCGCGACTGCGGTCAGCAGCCGGTCCGTGGCTTCACGTACAGATCGCAGGTCGTGCACATGATCAGTCATGAGTCGAGCCTAGTGGTCCTGGGACTTCGGCCACACGATCGGGTGAAGAGGTCTCCGGAGTGCCGTAAATCGAATGTGCGTGCTATACGCTCGAAGTCCAGACTCCATCTCCACCGCAGAGGCGCCCCCCATACCCTGGGACGGGGGCCCGTGCCCCCGCTCTCTCAAGAAAGGTGCGGACCGGCGTGACCGACCGTCTCATCGTTCGTGGCGCTCGCGAGCACAACCTCAAGAATGTCTCGCTCGACCTGCCCCGCGATTCGCTCATCGTCTTCACCGGACTCTCCGGCTCGGGCAAGTCCTCCCTGGCCTTCGACACGATCTTCGCCGAGGGTCAGCGCCGCTACGTCGAGTCGCTCTCGTCGTACGCACGCCAGTTCCTCGGGCAGATGGACAAGCCCGACGTCGACTTCATCGAGGGCCTCTCCCCGGCCGTCTCGATCGACCAGAAGTCGACCTCGCGCAACCCGCGCTCGACCGTGGGCACCATCACCGAGGTCTACGACTACCTGCGCCTCCTCTTCGCCCGCATCGGCAAGCCGCACTGTCCCGAGTGTCGCCGCCCCATCTCGCGCCAGTCGCCGCAGGCGATCGTCGACAAGGTGCTCGCGCTCCCCGAGGGCAGCCGCTTCCAGGTGCTCTCGCCGCTGGTGCGCGAGCGCAAGGGCGAGTTCGTCGACCTCTTCGCCGACCTGCAGACCAAGGGCTACAGCCGGGCCCGGGTGGACGGGGAGACCATCCAGCTCTCCGAGCCGCCCACCCTGAAGAAGCAGGAGAAGCACACGATCGAGGTGGTCATCGACCGCCTCACCGTCAAGGACAGTGCCAAGCGCCGGCTCACCGACTCCGTGGAGACGGCCCTCGGCCTCTCCGGCGGCATGGTGATCCTGGACTTCGTCGACCTCGCCGAGGACGACCCCGAGCGTGAGCGGATGTACTCCGAGCACCTCTACTGCCCGTACGACGACCTTTCCTTCGAGGAGCTGGAGCCGCGCTCCTTCTCCTTCAACTCGCCCTTCGGCGCCTGCCCCGAGTGCACCGGCATCGGCACGCGCATGGAGGTCGACCCCGAGCTGATCATTCCGGACGAGGACAAGTCCCTGGACGAGGGCGCGGTCTCGCCGTGGTCGCTCGGCCATACCAAGGACTACTTCCAGCGGCTGATCGGCGCGCTCGCCGGGGAGCTCGGCTTCCGGACCGACATCGCGTGGGCCGGGCTGCCGGCGCGCGCGAAGAAGGCCCTGCTCTACGGGCACAAGACGCAGATCGAGGTCCGCTACCGCAACCGGTACGGGCGCGAGCGGGCGTACACGACGGCCTTCGAGGGCGCCGTGCCGTTCGTCAAGCGGCGGCACGCGGAATCGGAGAGCGACGCCAGCCGCGAGCGCTTCGAGGGCTACATGCGCGAGGTGCCCTGTCCGACCTGTGAGGGCACCCGCCTCAAGCCGATCGTGCTCGCCGTGACGGTGATGGAGAAGTCCATCGCCGAGGTCGCCGCCATGTCGATCAGCGAGTGCGCGGACTTCCTGGGCCGGATGCGGCTCGACGCCCGCGACAAGAAGATCGCCGAGCGCGTCCTGAAGGAGGTCAACGAGCGGCTCCGCTTCCTCGTCGACGTCGGTCTCGACTACCTCTCGCTCAACCGGGCCGCCGGCACCCTGTCGGGCGGCGAGGCCCAGCGCATCCGGCTCGCCACGCAGATCGGCTCCGGCCTGGTCGGCGTGCTGTACGTGCTGGACGAGCCCTCCATCGGCCTGCACCAGCGGGACAACCACCGGCTGATCGAGACGCTGGTACGGCTGCGGGACATGGGCAACACGCTCATCGTGGTCGAGCACGACGAGGACACCATCAAGGTGGCCGACTGGGTCGTCGACATCGGTCCGGGCGCGGGTGAGCACGGCGGCAAGGTGGTGCACAGCGGTTCGCTGAAGGACCTGCTGAAGAACACCGAGTCGATGACCGGGCAGTACCTGTCGGGCCAGCGCTCCATCGCGATCCCGGACGTGCGCCGGCCCGTGAACGGCGAGCGCAGGCTCACCGTCCACGGGGCCAAGGAGAACAACCTGCGGGACATCGACGTGTCCTTCCCGCTGGGCGTGCTCACGGCCGTGACGGGCGTGTCCGGCTCGGGCAAGTCGACGCTGGTCAACGACATCCTCTACACGCACCTGGCGCGCGAGCTGAACGGCGCCCGCTCGGTGCCGGGGCGGCACACCCGGGTGGACGGGGACGACCTCGTCGACAAGGTCGTGCACGTCGACCAGTCGCCGATCGGCCGCACGCCGCGGTCGAACCCGGCCACGTACACCGGTGTCTTCGACCACGTGCGCAAGCTCTTCGCGGAGACGATGGAGGCGAAGGTGCGCGGCTACCTGCCGGGCCGCTTCTCCTTCAACGTGAAGGGCGGCCGGTGCGAGAACTGCTCCGGCGACGGCACGATCAAGATCGAGATGAACTTCCTGCCGGACGTCTACGTCCCGTGCGAGGTGTGCCACGGCGCCCGGTACAACCGGGAGACGCTGGAGGTCCACTACAAGGGCAAGTCCATCGCCGAGGTCCTGAACATGCCGATCGAGGAGGCGCTGGGCTTCTTCGAGGCGGTACCGACGATCGCGCGCCACCTGAAGACGCTGAACGAGGTCGGGCTGGGCTACGTCCGCCTCGGCCAGTCGGCGCCGACGCTGTCGGGTGGTGAGGCGCAGCGCGTGAAGCTGGCCTCCGAGCTGCAGAAGCGGTCGACGGGCCGGACGGTGTACGTGCTGGACGAGCCGACGACGGGTCTGCACTTCGAGGACATCTCGAAGCTGATCAAGGTGCTGTCGGGGCTGGTGGACAAGGGGAACTCGGTGATCGTCATCGAGCACAACCTGGACGTCATCAAGACCGCGGACTGGGTCATCGACATGGGCCCGGAGGGCGGCTACGGCGGCGGCCTGGTGGTGGCCGAGGGCACGCCGGAGCAGGTGGCGTCGGTGGGAGCCAGCCACACGGGCAAGTTCCTGCGGGACATCCTGGGGCCGGACCGCATCTACGACGGGGCGTCTGCGGCGGTGGTAAAGGCGTCGGCCAAGAAGGCCCCGGCGAAGAGGGCCGCTGCCGCCAAGACGGCTGCTGCCGCGAAGAAGGCCGCCGCTCCGGCGAAGAAGGCGGCTGCGCGGACCCGCAAGGCGTAACCGCCGCTCAAACGCCGGCGGGGCTCGATGTGGCCCCGCCGGCATTTGAGCGCCGCACCCAGCGGGCCTTCTTCCTGCACTTCTCCGCGCCCAAGTGGTGCAGCCGGTGGAGGAGTCCGGCCGTGGCCGGGACCGTGTGGGCCGCTATCCGCTGAGCTCCGCCGCGTACGGAGGCTCCGCGCCCGCCCGCGTGCAGGTCAGGGCCGCCGCATGGGCGGCGTAGGCGAGGACGTCCGGCCAGTCCACCGGCTGCCCCGGCGCCCCGGCGAGCCGGTGCAGCAGCGCGGCGTTGACGGTGTCGCCCGCCCCGATCGTGTCGGCCACCGCGACCCGGCGGGCCGCCACCGAGTGCTCCGCACCCTCCCGCGTCCAGACGGTCAGGCCCGCCGCGCCCCGGGTCAGCACCACCGCCGACGGTCCCGCCGCCAGCCAGTCGCGGACCCCGCCGCCCAGCCAGGCCGCGTCCTCCTCGGACAGCTTGAGGACGGTCGTGCTCGGCAGCAGCCGCTCCAGGAAGCGCGCGCGGTACGCCGCCGGGTCCGCGATCAGCGCCGGCCGGATGTTGGGGTCCAGCAGGGTCAGCAGCCCGCGCCGCGACTCCCGGCGCAGCAGGGCCTCGTACGCGCTCGCGCCCGGTTCCAGGACCAGCGAGCAGGTGCCGAGCGCGAGGGCCCGTACCCCGTCGGGGAGGGCGGGCGGCAGGGTGAACAGCCGGTCCGCCGTGCCCTCGACGTAGAAGCCGTACGAGGCCGAGCCGTCCGGGGCCAGCGAGGGCACGGCGAGGGTGGTCGGCTCCGGTCCGCGCTGGACCAGCGACACGTCCACCCCGGCCGCGCGCAGCCCGGCCAGCAGGCTCTCGCCGAAGCCGTCCGCCGAGACCCGCGAGCAGAAGGCCGTCTCGGCGCCGAGCCGCCCGAGGGCGAGCGCGGTGTTGTACGGTCCGCCGCCCGGCCGGGGCAGCAGCGCGCCCGGCGGCCGCTGCGCGGGCACCAGGTCGATGAGGGCTTCTCCGCCGACGACGATCACGCGGGGGAAGGTATCCCATGCGGCGGCGGTATCGTCGGGTGGGCCGGTGCCCCGGCCGGTGCCCCGGCCCGCGCCACGGCCCGTGCCCGTACCCCGCCCACCGTGCCCGTACCCCAGGAGAACCGCATGCCCGCGCCGCAGTCAGCCGCCCGCCGTACCGTCCTCAAGGGCGCCGCCGCGCTCGCCGGGGCCGCCGGCGCCGGAGTGACGCTCGCGGCCTGCTCCACCGAGACCAACAGCGGGGGCAACACCCCCGCCACGCCCACCGCGCCGGTGGAGCTCGGCGCCGCGGCCGACGTCCCGGTGGGCGGCGCCAAGCTGTACCGGGAGCGGAAGCTGATCGTCAGCTGCCCGGCGGAGGGTCGGTACACGGCGTTCAGCGCCCAGTGCACGCACGCCGGCTGCGTCCTCGACAAGATCGTCGAGGGTCAGGGCAACTGCCCCTGCCACGGCAGCCGCTTCGACGTGGCCACCGGCGAGGTCCTGCGCGGCCCGGCCTCCTCCCCGCTGCCCGCCGTCCCGGTCCGGGCCGAGAACGGCAAGCTCATCGCGGGCTGACCCCGCGCAGGTCACTCCCAGTCCCATGTGATCCCGAGGATCCCGCGCCGCACCGTCTGCTCCACCAGGTGCACCGCCCGGTGCCGGCCGCCGGGCGTCAGGTCCACGAGGCCCGTGCGCGGGGCCTTCGGCCCGGTGCGGGCGAAGCGCCGGCAGCGCACCGGCAGGGCCGCCTCGTCGAAGCGGACCTGGAGCATGTACTGGCCGCCCGCGTAGCTGAAGCCGCGCACGTACTCGCGGCTGCGGGCGCCCGTACCGTCCTCGATGCCGTAGCCGAAGACGTAGGTGTCCCCGCGGCGCAGCCGCGCGTCGAAGAGCAGCTCCGCGACCACCACCCCGGCCTCCGGATGGCAGCGCACCCGGCCCGTACGGCAGTTCTCGTACGCCGCCACGCGGATCCGGGAGACGTCGCAGCCCGGGTCGCCGTGGTGGACGGCGAGGTAGCGGTCGACCCCGTCGCGGTGCGCCCGGACGATCTGCTGCGACGCGCGGACCCGCAGCTCGCCCGCCGGGCCGATGCGGACCCGCTCGTGGTGGCCGAGCGTGTGCAGTCCGCCGTCCGGCGGCAGCTCCATCCCGTCCAGCAGCCGCTCCACCGTGCCGCCCATGCTGAACAGGGCCCGGTACGAGCGGGTGGCCGGACGGGCCGGCCCCGGGCCGGGTTCCGGCGCGGCGAGCAGGCGCAGGAGGGCGCCGTCGGGCAGCTCCAGGATCTGCTCCAGGGCGGTGACGGCCCGCAGCGACTCCGCGTGACGCGGCCGCCGGGCGCCCTGCTGCCAGTAACTGAGGCTCGTGACACCGACCTTGATGCCCCGGGCCGCCAGCCGGTGCTGGATCCGGTGCAGGGGCAGTCCGCGCGCGGCGAGGGCGGCGCGCAGAGCGAGGTGGAAGGGGCCGCCGCGCAGTAACCGGCCGAGTTCGGCCGTGTCCCCGGTCGGCGCCATCGCGACTCCTCTGTGAACGTTCACACGCGTCGGCGCGGAGGATCGCGCCGGAGGCTCCGGAGGACCAGGTGGAACGACAGCAACCGTTCACACCACAGCCCCACCGTTCACACTGCAACGTCACCGCGTATTGAAGCGTGTTGACCTGATCGCGACAACTGCTTGATGCTCCTGAACAGCGTCCGGACGCGCTCCTCCACCCCCCAATCCCCACACTGGGAGGAACGCGATGCGCAACCGAAACGGGCGGCTTTCCCTGGCCGCCCTCCTCACCACCGTGCTGTTCACCCTGCCCGTCGGCACCGCCACCGCCACGGCAGCCGAGACCGGCACCGAATCCGCCCTTGCCTACAAGCGCCTGAACATCACCATGCAGGCGCAGCAGAAGACCAACTGGTGCTGGGCCGCGGGCGGCAACACCATCGCCACGTGGTTCGGCCGGAACCACACCCAGAACCAGTTCTGCAACGCCGCCTTCAACCGCCAGCAGGGCAGCGAATGCCCCAACAACCAGGCCACCCTCGGCAACGTCCAGACCGGACTGCGCTGGGCCGGCATCAACCCCGGCTCGTACGTCAACGGCTGGCTCCAGTACTCCACCGTCCAGACCGAGATCAACGCCAACCGGCCGATCGAGACCCGGATCCAGTGGTCGAACGGCGGCGGCCACATGCACGTCGTCTACGGCTACGACACCGCGAGCAACTGGGTGTACTGGGGCGACCCCTGGCCCTCCAGCGACCGCTACAACTGGGCCTCGCACGCCTGGTACGTGAACAACAGCACCTTCTCCTGGACCCACTCGCTCTACCGGATCGGGACGTGACCGCCATGACCCTTCGCGTCACCGCCACCGCCGCCGCGGTCCTCGCCGCCACCGCCCTCCTCGGGCTCGCCCCGCTCGCAGCCGCGGCCCCCGGGGGACCCGTACCGCAGCCCGAGGCCGCCACCGCCGAGAACCGGGCCGCCGCCACGAAGGCGGCAGCCGCACCCGACACCCTCGCCATCCTCTCCCGCTTCTTCGCCCGCGAGGGCAAGGTCTCCCTCGCGGCCGCGCAGCCCCGGATCGAGGGCGAGGCGATACCGGTCAACCACCTCTCCCCGGACTTCGTCGCGGGCCGGGCGGGGGCGTCCGTCGCCCGCCTGGAGTTCCTCGCCAGCAAGGCGGTCTCCTCCGACGGCCGGCAGGCCGCGCTGTGGACGGCGCGGACGGAGGCGGGCTGGCAGGTGGTGAACATCGCCACCGGCGACGACGAATTCCGCTACGCGCGGCAGGGCGCGGAGAAACTGCCCGGCGGGACGGTGTTCCGGGAGCCGCAGATCGACGCGTGGTACGTGGCCGGGGGCGGTCGGGTGCTGCCGCTGGACGAGGACGGGGTGCGGGCCGTGGGCGCGGGGGGTGCCAGCCTGGACGGGTACCGGGCCCGGGTGGCCGCCGCGTACGGGGACAAGCTGCCGGGCTCCGCGTATGCCGCGCGGGGCGTGGCGGGCGGCTACGCCGAGCCGGCCGTGGCCGAGGCCGCCGGCACCCCGGTGGAGGTGCTCGCCGGAGGCGCCGCGGCGCTGGCGCTGGGCGGAACCGGGGTGCTGGCCCTCCGCCGCCGTCGCGCCGTCGTGGCGTAGCTCCCGGGGCTCTGCCCCGGACCCCGGTCCTCAAACGCCGGACGGGCTGAAGTCAGCCCCGCCGGCGTTTGAGGCGCGGGTCCGGGGCGGAGTCCCGGTCTTTCGGGTCCGGGCGGAGCCCGGGGAGCCGCGCGCAGCGGATCACCCGGAGCCGCAGACCGGGCCCGGAGGGCTACGGCGGGTTGTCGGACCGCGCCAGTAGGGTGGTTGGCATGGCCGACCCTTCCAGCTATCGCCCCCAGCCGGGGCAGATCCCCGACTCCCCCGGGGTCTACAAGTTCCGCGACGAACACCGCCGGGTGATCTACGTCGGGAAGGCCAAGAGCCTGCGCCAGCGCCTGGCCAGCTACTTCCAGGACGTCGCCGGCCTGCACCCCCGTACCGCCACCATGGTGACCACGGCCGCCTCCGTCGAGTGGACCGTGGTGTCCACCGAGGTCGAGGCGCTCCAGCTGGAGTACTCGTGGATCAAGGAGTTCGACCCCCGGTTCAACGTCAAGTACCGGGACGACAAGAGCTACCCCTCCCTCGCCGTGACCATGAACGAGGAGTACCCCCGGGTCCAGGTCATGCGCGGGCCCAAGAAGAAGGGCGTGCGCTACTTCGGTCCGTACGGGCACGCCTGGGCCATCCGCGAGACCGTCGACCTGATGCTCCGGGTGTTCCCGGTGCGGACCTGCTCCGCCGGAGTGTTCAAGCGCTCCGCCCAGATCGGCCGCCCCTGCCTGCTCGGCTACATCGGCAAGTGCTCCGCGCCCTGCGTCGGCCGGGTCACCCCCGATGAGCACCGCGAACTGGCCGAGGACTTCTGCGACTTCATGGCCGGGCGGACGGGGACGTACCTCTCCCGCCTGGAGAAGGAGATGCACGAGGCCGCCGAGGAGATGGAGTACGAGAAGGCCGCCCGGCTGCGCGACGACATCGGGGCGCTGCGCCGGGCCATGGAGAAGAACGCCGTCGTGCTGGCCGACGCCACCGACGCCGACCTGATCGCGGTCGCCGAGGACGAGCTCGAAGCGGCGGTGCAGATCTTCCACGTGCGCGGCGGCCGCGTCCGCGGCCAGCGCGGCTGGGTCACCGACAAGGTGGAGGCCGTCGACACCGCCGGGCTCGTCGAGCACGCCCTCCAGCAGCTGTACGGCGAGGAGAAGGGCGAGGCCGTCCCCAAGGAGGTGCTGGTCCCGGCGCTCCCCGAGGACACGCCGGTGCTGAGCCAGTGGCTCGCCGACCGCCGCGGCTCCCAGGTCAGCCTGCGGATACCGCAGCGCGGCGACAAGAAGGCCCTCATGGAGACCGTCCACCGCAACGCGCTCCAGTCCCTCGCCCTGCACAAGACCAAGCGTGCCAGCGACCTCACCACCCGCTCGCGGGCCCTGGAGGAGATCGCCGAGGCCCTGGAGCTCGACAGCGCCCCGCTGCGCATCGAGTGCTTCGACGTCTCCCACCTGCAAGGGGACGACGTCGTCGCGTCGATGGTGGTGTTCGAGGACGGGCTGGCCCGCAAGAGCGAGTACCGGCGCTTCCAGATCAAGTCGCATCTGGGGCAGGACGACGTCCGCTCCATGCACGAGGTGGTCTCGCGGCGCTTCCGCCGCTACCTCC
The DNA here is from genome assembly GCF_055563995.1 of Streptomyces sp. NPDC029164. Taxonomy (NCBI): domain Bacteria; kingdom Bacillati; phylum Actinomycetota; class Actinomycetes; order Kitasatosporales; family Streptomycetaceae; genus Streptomyces; species Streptomyces sp. NPDC029164. The sequence goes on from NZ_JBVHWW010000025.1 coordinate 38,609, forward strand.
AGGAGAAGCTGAAGACCGGCGAGTGGGAGGCCGAGGAGGGCGAGGGCGCGGTGCCCGAGGACGACGGGCGGCCCAAGCGCTTCGCGTACCCGCCGCAGCTCGTCGTCGTCGACGGCGGGCAGCCGCAGGTCGCCGCCGCCAAGCGGGCCCTGGAGGAGCTCGGGGTGGACGACGTCGCCGTGTGCGGCCTGGCCAAGCGGCTGGAGGAGGTCTGGCTGCCCGGCGAGGACGACCCGGTCGTGCTGCCCCGCACCAGCGAGGGCCTCTACCTGCTCCAGCGGGTGCGTGACGAAGCCCACCGTTTCGCCATCCAGTACCAGCGCAACAAGCGCGGCAAGCGCCTGAAGTCGAGCCCCCTCGACGAGGTGCCCGGCCTCGGCGAGAGTCGCAAACAAGCCCTGGTCAAGCACTTCGGTTCGGTGAAGAAGCTGAGACAGGCGACAATCGACCAGATCTGCGAGGTCCCGGGCATAGGACGCAAGACGGCCGAGACCGTGGCCGCGGCCCTCGCCGGGGCGGTCCCCGCCGGCCCTGCCGTCAACACGGCGACAGGAGAGATCATTGAGGATGAGACCCCGCCCCCGCGGGTGGGGGCACCTCCCGGCGGCAGCCGGGAGCCATCGTCCGAACGGGGGACCGAGCAATGACCGAGCACGAGACCACGCACGACCGAGACGGAGCACAGGTGAGTACGGGCACGACAGTGGAGCCCGGCGAGACCGCCGAGGCGGCCATCCCCGAGCTGGTGATCATCTCCGGCATGTCCGGGGCCGGCCGCAGCACGGCGGCCAAGTGTCTGGAGGACCTCGGCTGGTTCGTCGTCGACAACCTCCCGCCGGCGCTGATCCCGACCATGGTGGAGCTCGGCGCCCGCTCCCAGGGCAACGTGGCGCGCATCGCCGTCGTCGTCGACGTCCGCGGCCGCCAGTTCTTCGACGCCCTGCGCGAGTCCCTCGCCGACCTCGACAGCAAGGGCGTCACCCGCCGCATCGTCTTCCTGGAGTCCTCCGACGACGCACTGGTCCGCCGCTTCGAGTCGGTCCGCCGTCCGCACCCGCTCCAGGGCGACGGGCGCATCACCGACGGCATCGCAGCCGAGCGCGACCTGCTGCGCGAGCTGCGCGGCGACGCCGACCTGGTGATCGACACCTCCAGCCTGAACGTGCACGAGCTGCGCGCCAAGATGGACGCCCAGTTCGCCGGGGACGAGGAGCCCGAGCTGCGGGCCACCGTCATGTCCTTCGGCTACAAGTACGGCCTCCCCGTCGACGCCGACCTCGTCGTCGACTGCCGCTTCATCCCGAACCCGCACTGGGTCCCGGAGCTGCGCCCCTTCACCGGGCTCAACGAGGAGGTGTCGGGGTACGTCTTCAGCCAGCCCGGCGCCAAGGAGTTCCTCGACCGCTACACCGAGCTGCTCCAGCTCATCGCCACCGGCTACCGCCGCGAGGGCAAGCGGTACGTGACCATCGCGGTCGGCTGCACGGGCGGCAAGCACCGCAGCGTGGCCATGTCCGAGAAGCTCGCCGCCCGCCTCGCCTCCGAGGGAGTCGAGACCGTCGTCGTCCACCGGGACATGGGGCGCGAGTGACCGCACGGACCCCGCGGCTGAGCCGTCTGCGCCGCCTCACCCCGCGGGGCGAGGACGGCGCGGGCCGTTCCGGCCGTTCCGGCCGCCGGCGCGGCGCCACTCCCAAGGTGGTGGCGCTCGGCGGCGGCCAGGGCCTGTCGGCCTCCCTCGCCGCCCTGCGCCGGATCACCGGTGACCTCACCGCGGTGGTCACCGTCGCCGACGACGGAGGCTCCAGCGGCCGGCTCCGGGAGGAGCTCGACGTGCTGCCACCCGGGGACCTGCGCAAGGCGCTGGCCGCGCTGTGCGGGGACGACGACTGGGGCCAGACCTGGGCCCGTGTCATCCAGCACCGCTTCCAGTCCGAGGGCGACCTGCACGGGCACGCCGTCGGCAACCTGCTGATCGTCGCCCTGTGGGAACAGCTCGGCGACCCCGTCCAGGCCCTCGACCTGGTGGGCAGGCTGCTCGGTGCCCAGGGCCGGGTGCTGCCGATGTCGGCGGTGCCGCTGGAGCTCCAGGCCCTGGTCAGGGGCCACGATCCGGCCAGACCCGAGGACGTGGACACCGTCCGCGGGCAGGCCACCGTGGCCCTGACCCCGGGCGAGGTGCTCTCCGTACAGGTGGTGCCCAGCGACCCGCCGGCCGTGCCGGAGGCCGTCGCGGCGGTCCTGGACGCCGACTGGGTGGTTCTCGGCCCGGGGTCCTGGTTCTCGTCCGTCATTCCGCACCTGCTGGTGCCGGAACTGCTCGACGCGCTGGTCGAGACGAAGGCCCGGCGGGTCCTCTCGCTGAACCTCGCGCCGCAGCCCGGCGAAACAGAGGGCTTCTCTCCGCAGCGTCATTTGGAGGTTTTGGCCCGACACGCCCCTAAACTCGCCCTGGACGTGGTGCTGGCCGACGAGGCCGCCGTGCCCGACCGCGAGTCCCTCGCCGATGCCGCGAAACGGTTCGGTGCCGCGGTCGAGCTGGCGCCCGTGGCCAGGCAGGACGGTTCTCCGAAGCACGATCCGGAGCTGCTGGCCGCCGCGTACGACCGTATTTTTCGGATGCATGGAAGGATCGGCCCATGGCGATGACGCCCGCGGTGAAGGATGAGATCTCCCGCCTCCCCGTCACCCGGACCTGCTGCAGGAAGGCGGAGGTCTCGGCGATCCTTCGGTTCGCGGGCGGCCTGCACCTGGTGAGCGGCCGCATCGTCATCGAGGCGGAGCTCGACACCGGGATCGCGGCCAGACGCCTGCGCAAGGACATCCTGGAGATCTTCGGCCATTCCTCGGACCTGGTGGTGATGGCCCCCGGCGGACTGCGCCGCGGCAGCCGCTACGTGGTCCGCGTCGTGGCCGGCGGCGACCAGCTGGCGCGCCAGACGGGCCTCGTGGACGGCCGCGGGCGCCCCATCCGGGGCCTTCCGCCGCAGGTGGTCTCGGGGGCCACCTGTGACGCCGAGGCGGCGTGGCGCGGCGCCTTCCTGGCCCACGGCTCGCTCACCGAGCCGGGCCGGTCCTCCTCCCTGGAGGTCACCTGCCCCGGCCCGGAGGCCGCCCTGGCCCTGGTGGGCGCCGCACGCAGGCTCTCCATCGCCGCCAAGGCGCGCGAGGTGCGCGGGGTCGACAGGGTCGTCGTCCGCGACGGCGACGCGATCGGCGCCCTGCTGACCCGCCTCGGCGCCCACGAGTCCGTGCTGGCCTGGGAGGAGCGGCGGATGCGGCGCGAGGTGCGCGCCACCGCCAACCGCCTCGCCAACTTCGACGACGCGAACCTGCGCCGCTCGGCGCGGGCCGCGGTGGCCGCCGGAGCCCGCGTGCAGCGCGCTCTGGAGATCCTCGGCGAGGAGGTCCCCGAGCACCTCGCCGCGGCCGGCCGGCTGCGCATGGAGCACAAGCAGGCCTCCCTGGAGGAGCTGGGCGCGCTCGCCGATCCGCCGCTGACCAAGGACGCCGTCGCGGGCCGGATCCGCCGCCTCCTGGCGATGGCCGACAAGCGGGCCCAGGACCTCGGCATCCCGGGCACCGAGTCGAACCTCGACCTCAGCGAGGAGATGGCCGACAACATGGCCGGTTAGCCGACGCTCCCCGTACGGCAAAGGGGCCCGCGCGATCACTCGTGCGGGCCCCTTTGCCGTAGGCCCCATTGACATGAGCATGGGCCGGTCTTGAGTCTGGCGTCCAAACGCTTTCGTGGCAGACGACGCCCAGGGGGGCATATGAGGCACCGTGCGAGATCGATCCTCGCCGCAAGCGCACTCGTCTTCGCAACCACACTCGCCGCGCTGCCCGCGGCGGCCCAGGCCCAGCCCGGTTCCGGCACCGCGTCCGGGGCCGACGAGGTGCGGGTCTACGACGCCGACATCACCCGCGAACAGGTCCCGCTCGTCCTCGCCGCCGGCCAGGACGCCCACGAGCTCAGCGAGCGCGCCCCGGAGAGCGGGACCGCCCGGGTCGAGCTCTTCCTCACCGGCGGCCAGGCCAGGGAGCTCGCCGCCCAGGGCGTCAAGCTCGCCGAGCGGAAGATCGGCGCCCAGGGGCTGGCCCGTGCCAAGGCCGCCGGCGAGGGCGTGTTCCGTCCGTACAGCGGCAAGGGCGGTCTCCAGGAGGAGATCCTGCGCACGGCGCAGGAGAACCCGGCGCTCACCAAGGTCGTCTCCATCGGCAAGACCGTCCAGGGCAAGGACATCCTCGCCCTCAAGGTCAGCAAGAACGCCAAGAGGACCAAGGACGGCGCCAAGCCCTCCGTGCTCTACATGTCCAACCAGCACGCCCGTGAGTGGATCACCCCCGAGATGACCCGGCGGCTGATGCACCACACGATCGACAACTACGGCAAGGACCAGCGGATCACCCGGCTGGTGGACTCCACCGAGCTGTGGTTCCTGCTCTCGGCCAACCCGGACGGGTACGACTTCACGCACGCGCCGGACGGCGAGCGGCTGTGGCGCAAGAACCTGCGCGACAACAACGGCGACGGCAAGATCACCGCCGGCGACGGGATCGACCTCAACCGCAACTTCGCCTTCAAGTGGGGCTACGACAACGAGGGCTCCTCGCCGAACCAGGCGAGCGAGACCTACCGCGGCCCGAAGGCCTCCTCCGAGCCCGAGACCACCGCCCTCGACGCCTTCGAGAGGCGCATCGGCTTCGACTACGCCATCAACTACCACTCCGCCGCCGAGCTGCTGCTCTACGGCGTGGGCTGGCAGGTGGCCACGCCCACCCCCGACGACGTCGCCTACGAGGCGCTCGCCGGCACCCCGGAGAACCCCGCGGTCCCCGGCTACTACCCGCAGCTCTCCTCCGAGCTCTACACCACGAACGGCGAGGCCGACGGCCACGCCTCCAACGTCAACGGCGTCATGATGTTCACGCCGGAGATGACCACCTGTCAGACCGCTTCGGCGGCCGACCCGAACGACCAGTGGAAGCCCGAGGACTGCGCCTCCGGCTTCAACTTCCCGGACGACGAGAAGCTCATCCAGGCGGAGTTCGCCAAGAACGTCCCCTTCGCCCTGTCCGTGGCCGAGAGCGCCGAGCACCCCGACCAGCCGAAGTCCTCGTTGGGCCTGAAGGCCGCCGACTTCACCGTCGACCCCTTCACCACCTCCTACGTCGCCCGCGGCGAGGACCAGACGGTCTCCGTCACGGCCCGCAAGGCGCTGAAGGACAAGGAGCTCAACTTCCGGATCAACGGCGGCCGCACGCACGACGAGGAGCTCAAGGCCTGGAAGGGCGGCGAGACCTACGGCGGCGAGGACAACAACTGGTTCGACGAGTACCGCGCCAAGGTGGACGGCGCCAGGCCCGGCGACAAGGTGGAGGTCTGGTTCACCGGCCGCGACCGCTCCGGCAAGCAGGTCTCCAGTGAGCACTTCACGTACACCGTGGCCGAGCGGCCGCGCGCGGACGTCCTGGTGATCGCCGAGGAGGGGGCCAAGGCCCAGCACGCCCAGAGCTACGTCGACGCCCTGCGCGCCAACGGGAAGTCCGCGGCGGTCTGGGACGTGGCGACGCAGGGCGCCCCGCACCATCTGGGCGTGCTCTCGCACTTCCGTACGGCCGTTCACTACACCGGGGCCAAGACCCCCGGCGGTGACACCCAGCTCGCGGTGCGCGACTTCCTGAACGAGGGCGGCAAGCTGATCGAGGCCGGTGAGCTGGCGGGAGGCAACGCCCAGGTCGGCCGCGCCGTGACCAACGACTTCAGCCAGTACTGGCTCGGCGCGTACAGCCGGATCAGTACGCCCGGAGCGAGCGGCTTCACCGGCGCCGGCTCCCTGACCGGGGCGCAGGGCGGCCTCGGCGACGCCGAGGGCAACCCGCTGAACGCCCCCGGCGCCTACACCGTCACCTCCGAGAGCCTGGCCCCCGCGCAGTTCCCGCAGTTCACGAGCGTCCAGGCCGGCCGGTTCACCGGGGTCGTGAACCCGTACGCCCCCTACGCGGGCACCGGGATGGCCTCGGCCCTGCACGCGGACGACGACTGGAAGCGCCTCGTCCGCACGATCGACCTCACCGGGGTCACCGCGGCCGACCAGCCGCAGCTGAAGCTCGCCCTCAACTGGCACACCGAGGAGGGCTACGACCACGCCGCGCTGGAGGCCCGTACGGCCGGCGGCGACGACTGGACCACGCTGCCCGACAAGGGCGGCCTGAGCAGCACCACGGTGCCGGAGGAGTGCGCGGCCGGGTTCTTCATGAACGGCCACCCCTTCCTGCGGCGCTACCTCACCCTGGACTCCGGCGGCTGCACCGCCCAGGGCACCAGCGGCGCGTGGAACAGCTTCACCGGTTCCTCCGGCGGCTGGAAGCAGGTCTCCTTCGACCTGAGCGCGTACGCGGGCAAGACCGTCGAGGTCTCGCTCTCCTACATCACCGACCCGGGCTCGGGCGGCCGCGGCGTCTTCGCGGACGAGGCGCGGCTGTCCGTCGGCGGCGCGGAACAGGCCGTCGAGGGCTTCGAGTCGTCCCTCGGTGTCTGGACGGCACAGGGCGCACCCGCCGGAAGTCCCGATGTTCCCGGCGATTGGTCCCGGTCCGGCGAGCTGTTCAAGTCCTATGCGGCGGTCACTACCCGTGACACCGTCCTGCTGGGCTTCGGGCTGGAGCACGTGCCCGCCGCGGCGGACCGCGCCCTACTCGTCGGTAAGGCGCTGCGCACGCTGAACCGCTGATCGAAGGCCCGTTCGTCACTCACCCTGAGTGACCGGGACCAAAGTCCCCCGGTCCCGTTCCGGAGCGTCAGGAACGGGACCGGAGCGGGGGTCCCCCACGAAGTGGGGGGAGTGTCAGGCTCCGACCGATGTCACCCAAAAGCTCACGGAGAGGTAGGGTCGTAAGCGGTCGGGGACATCCCATTTCAGCTCGCCGGCGCACTAACCGGCGCACCAACGAGGAGATCGGTTCGTGACGATCCGCGTAGGCATCAACGGTTTTGGCCGCATTGGCCGCAACTATTTCCGGGCGCTCCTGGAGCAGGGAGCGGACATCGAGATCGTCGGTGTCAACGACCTGACTGACAACGCCACCCTGGTGCACCTTCTCAAGTACGACACCATCCTGGGCCGGCTGAAGCACGAGGTCAGCCACACCGACAGCAGCATCACCGTCGGTGGCCAGACCTTCAAGACCTTCGCCGAGCGCGACCCCGCGAACCTCCCCTGGGGTGAACTGGGCGCCGACATCGTCATCGAGTCGACCGGCATCTTCACCAAGAAGGCCGACGCCGCCAAGCACATCGCGGCCGGCGCGAAGAAGGTCCTCATCTCGGCTCCGGCCAAGGACGAGGACATCACCATCGTCATGGGCGTCAACCAGGACAAGTACGACGCGGCCAACCACCACGTCATCTCCAACGCCTCCTGCACCACCAACTGCGTGGCGCCGATGGCCAAGGTCCTCGACGAGAACTTCGGCATCGTCAAGGGCATGATGACGACGGTCCACGCGTACACGAACGACCAGCGCATCCTGGACTTCCCGCACTCGGACCTGCGTCGCGCCCGCGCCGCCGCCGAGAACATCATCCCGACCTCCACCGGCGCCGCCAAGGCCACCGCCCTGGTCCTGCCGCAGCTCAAGGGCAAGCTGGACGGCATCGCCATGCGCGTCCCGGTTCCGACCGGTTCGGTCACCGACCTGGTCCTGGAGCTCTCCCGCGAGACCACGGTGGAAGAGATCAACGCGGCCTTCCAGAAGGCCGCCGAGGGGCAGCTGAAGGGCATCCTCGACTACACCGAGGACGCGATCGTCTCCTCCGACATCGTGAACTGGCCCGCGTCCTGCACCTTCGACTCCTCCCTGACCATGGTCCAGGAAGGCACGCAGGTTAAGGTCGTCGGCTGGTACGACAACGAGTGGGGCTACTCCAACCGTCTCGTCGACCTCACCGTCTTCGTCGGCGGTCAGCTCTAAGCACATAGGCAAGGCACCACGATGTGAGCACAGGGTCCGAGCAGCGCGACGAAGCGCCGCACGGGCCCTGTTGCTTGCCTCGTTCTCCCTTCCTCGCCCTTCGAGCGAAGGGCACAAAGGAGTAGGTACACATGAAGACGATCGATGAACTCCTCGCCGAGGGCGTCAAGGGCAAGCGGGTCTTCGTCCGCGCGGACCTGAACGTCCCGCTGGCCGAAGGCACCATCACCGACGACGGCCGCATCCGCGCCGTCCAGCCCACGATCGCGAAGCTCGCCGCCGCCGGCGCCCGCGTCATCGTGGCCTCGCACCTGGGCCGCCCGAAGGGCACCGGCGTCGAGCCGGCCTTCTCGCTGGCCCCCGCCGCCACCCGCCTCGGCGAACTGCTCGGCGCGGACGTCGCCTTCGCCACCGACACCGTCGGGGCCTCCGCCAAGGAGACCATCGCGGCCCTCGCCGACGGCCGGGTGGCCGTCATCGAGAACCTGCGCTTCAACGCCGGTGAGACCTCGAAGGACGACGCCGAGCGCGGCGCCTTCGCGGACCAGCTCGCCGAGCTCGCCGACGTCTACGTCGGCGACGGCTTCGGCGCCGTCCACCGCAAGCACGCCTCGGTCTTCGACCTGCCCGCGCGCCTCCCGCACGCGGCCGGTTACCTCATCGCCACCGAGATCGGCGTCCTGAAGAAGCTCACCGCCGAGGTCGAGCGCCCGTACGTCGTGGTCCTCGGCGGTGCCAAGGTCTCCGACAAGCTGGACGTGATCGACGAGCTGCTCGGCAAGGCCGACCGCATCCTCATCGGCGGCGGCATGGCCTACACCTTCCTGTACGCCAAGGGCTACGAGGTCGGCATCTCCCTGCTCCAGAAGGACCAGGTGGACGTCGTCAAGGAGTACATGCAGCGCGCAGAGGACACCGGCGTCGAGCTGGTCCTCCCCGTCGACGTGCTGGTCTCCGCGGACTTCCCGGACCTGAAGACCAAGGCTCCGGCGACCTTCGAGACCGTCGACGCGGACAAGATCCCCGCCGACAAGGAGGGCCTGGACATCGGTCCCAGGACGCGCGAGCTGTACGCGTCGAAGATCGCCGACGCCAAGACCGTCTTCTGGAACGGCCCGGTCGGCGTGTTCGAGCACCCCGCCTACGCCGGCGGTACCACGGCCATCGCCCAGGCCCTGCTCGACAGCAGTGCCTTCACCGTCGTCGGCGGCGGAGACAGCGCCGCCGCGGTCCGCATCCTCGGCTTCGACGAGAATGCTTTCGGCCACATCTCGACCGGTGGCGGCGCCTCCCTCGAATACCTCGAGGGCAAGACGCTCCCCGGCCTCGCCGCCCTGGAGGGCTGACCCCTTATGTCTGACGCCGTAAACGGCCGTACCCCGCTGATGGCGGGCAACTGGAAGATGAACCTCAACCACCTCGAGGCCATCGCCCACGTCCAGAAGCTCGCCTTCGCCCTCGCCGACAAGGACTACGACGCCGTCGAGGTCGCGGTCCTGCCGCCCTTCGTCGACCTGCGCTCGGTCCAGACCCTGGTCGACGGCGACAAGCTGAAGATCAAGTACGGTGCCCAGGACCTGTCCGCGCACGACTCCGGCGCCTACACCGGCGAGATCTCCGGCTCCATGCTGGCGAAGCTGAAGTGCACGTACGTGGCCGTCGGCCACAGCGAGCGCCGCCAGTACCACGGCGAGTCCGACGAGATCTGCAACGCCAAGGTCAAGGCCGCCTACCGGCACGGGATCACCCCGATCCTGTGCGTCGGCGAGGGCCTGGACGTCCGCAAGGCCGGCCGGCAGGTCCCGTACACGCTGAGCCAGCTCGACGGCGGCCTCAAGGACGTCCCGGCCGAGCAGGTCGAGTCCATCGTGATCGCCTACGAGCCCGTCTGGGCCATCGGCACCGGCGAGGTCGCCACCCCCGACGACGCCCAGGAGGTCTGCGGGGCGATCCGCACCCGCCTCGCGGAGCTGTACTCGCAGGAGCTGGCCGACAAGGTCCGCATCCAGTACGGCGGCTCGGTGAAGGCCGGGAACATCGCGGCGATCATGGCGCAGCCCGACGTCGACGGCGCCCTGATCGGCGGCGCGGCGCTGGACGCGGAGGAGTTCGTCAAGATCGTCCGCTTCCGCGACCAGTGAGTATGCGGTAGGGCGGATCCGTCGTACCCTTGCGGGGGCCAGAGGCTGAACCATCAGCCACTGGCCCCCGCGCACATCCCGCAAAGCCGGAAAGCCTGAAAAAGCCAGAAAGTAGGAATCAGCCGTGATTATGGGGTTCTCGATCGCCCTGATCGTCTTCAGCGCCCTGCTGATGCTGCTCGTGCTGATGCACAAGGGCAAGGGCGGCGGCCTCTCCGACATGTTCGGCGGCGGAATGCAGTCGTCGGTCGGCGGTTCCTCCGTCGCGGAGCGCAACCTGGACCGCATCACCGTCGTCGTGGGTCTGCTGTGGTTCGCGTGCATCGTCGCGCTCGGTCTGCTGATGAAGTCGAGCAGCTGACCGTTCTGGCCATTCCGGCAGTCCTGTCGGTGGTGCCCGGCCTATCATGAGGTCCGGCGTTCATAGCGCGGAATCAGTAACTCCGCTCACTGGACGTGCGTTGGGCCTTACGTAGACTTGGGCGCTCCGCGGCGGAAATTCCACTCACACTCCGCGGCACCATCACGCAGGGAGTTACGACCGTGGCAAGTGGCAACGCGATCCGTGGTAGCCGGGTCGGAGCGGGGCCGATGGGTGAGGCAGAGCGCGGCGAGTCCGCGCCCCGCCTGCGCATCTCCTTCTGGTGCTCGAACGGGCACGAGACGCAGCCGAGCTTCGCCAGCGACGCGCAGGTGCCGGACACCTGGGATTGCCCGCGCTGCGGGTTCCCGGCCGGCCAGGACCGGGACAACCCGCCCGCGCCGCCGCGCACCGAACCGTACAAGACGCACCTGGCGTACGTACGGGAACGGCGCTCCGACGCCGACGGCGAGGCGATCCTCGCCGAGGCGCTCGCCAAACTCCGCGGCGAGATCTGACACCGCCCCGAATGTGTGACGTGAGGCCCGGCCCCCAGGAATCATCTCCTGCGGAGCCGGGCCTCTTTGTGTGCGTTGCGCCGCTTCTGATCCCTTAGGTTGGAGAACGGCGGGGCACGACAGGACGGAAGAAACGGGTTGATGTCCGAGATGAACGCAGACAGCAGGACGAAGCTCAACCGGACGCCGGAGTGGCTGGCACTCGGCAAGCACCGGGAGGAATTCGGGCAGACGCATCTGCGGGAGCTGTTCGAGGAGAATCCCGGCCGCGGCGCCGACTACACCCTGCGGGTCGGGGACCTGCACATCGACTACTCGAAGCACCTCGTGACCGACGAGACGCTCGCGCTCCTGCGCGAACTGGCCGCGGCCACCGGCGTGGCCGAGCTGCGCGAGGCGATGTTCCGCGGCGAGAAGATCAACACGACCGAGGACCGGGCGGTCCTGCACACCGCCCTGCGCGCGCCCAGGGACGTCGTCGTCGAGGTGGACGGCGAGGACGTGGTCCCCGGCGTGCACGCCGTCCTGGACAAGATGGCGGCCTTCGCCGACCAGGTCAGGTCGGGGGAGTGGACCGGCTTCACCGGCAAGCGCATCAGGAACGTCGTCAACATCGGCATCGGCGGCTCCGACCTCGGTCCGGCCATGGCGTACGAGGCCCTGCGCGCCTTCGCCGACCGCGCGCTGACCGTGCGCTTCGTGTCCAACGTCGACGGCGCCGACCTGCACGAGGCCGTGCGGGACCTGGACCCGGCCGAGACGCTGTTCATCATCGCCTCCAAGACCTTCACCACCATCGAGACCATCACCAACGCCACTTCCGCGCGCGGCTGGCTGCTGGCCGGCCTCGGCGGCGACCAGGCGGCCGTGGCACGGCACTTCGTGGCGCTGTCGACCAACGCCGAGAAGGTCACCGACTTCGGCATCGATCCGGCCAACATGTTCGAGTTCTGGGACTGGGTCGGCGGCCGCTACTCCTTCGACTCGGCCATCGGCCTCTCCCTGATGATCGCGATCGGTCCCGGCGCCTTCCGCGACCTGCTGGCCGGCTTCCGCCTGATGGACCAGCACTTCCGCACGGCGCCGCCGGAGGAGAACGCGCCGCTCCTGATGGGCCTGTTGGGGATCTGGTACGGCGCCTTCTTCGACGCGCAGTCGCACGCCGTGCTCCCGTACAGCCACTACCTCTCGCGCTTCACCGCGTACTTGCAGCAGTTGGACATGGAGTCAAACGGCAAGTCCGTGGACCGCGACGGCAATCCGGTGGAGTGGCAGACGGGCCCGGTGGTCTGGGGCACGCCGGGCACCAACGGGCAGCACGCCTACTACCAGCTGCTCCACCAGGGCACGAAGGTGATCCCCGCCGACTTCATCGGCTTCGCGAAGCCGGTGGCCGAGCTGGCGGCCGCCCCGGCGGCCCAGCACGACCTGCTGATGGCCAACTTCTTCGCGCAGACCCAGGCGCTGGCCTTCGGCAAGACGGCGGACGAGGTGCGCGCCGAAGGGACCCCGGAATCGCTGGTCCCGCACAAGACCTTCCACGGGAACCACCCGACGACCACCATCCTGGCGACCGAGCTCACCCCCGGGGTGCTGGGCCAGCTGATCGCGCTCTACGAGCACAAGGTGTTCGTCCAGGGCGCGGTGTGGAACATCGACTCCTTCGACCAGTGGGGCGTCGAGCTCGGCAAGGTGCTCGCCAAGCGCGTCGAGCCCGCCCTGACCGAGGGCGTGGACGTCGAGGGTCTCGACGCCTCGACGAAGGCCCTCGTGGCCACGTACCGGAAGCTGCGCGGCCGCAGCTGACGGCCGGACGACCGAAGGGCCCGCCTTAGAGGCGGGCCCTTCGGGTCGTACGGGGTCAGGAAGAGGCCGGGGGGTACATCCCGGTCGGGAGCTTCGCCGCCGCCGCGCGGTCCAGGAGCCACAGGGTGCGGGAGCGGCCGTACGCCTCCGCGGCCGGGGCCTGCACCCCGCCGGCCCCGCCGAGGGCGATGGACACCGCGCCGGCCTTGTCCTCGCCGGCCGCCAGCAGCCAGACCTCACGGGCCGCCCGGATCGCCGGGAGCGTCAGCGAGATGCGGGTGGGCGGGGGCTTCGGGGCGCCGTGGACGCCGACCACCGTCCGCTCGCTCTCGCGGGCCGCCGGGTGCTCCGGGAAGAGCGAGGCCACGTGCGTGTCCGGGCCCACGCCCAGCATCAGCACGTCGAAGCGCGGCACCGGGCCGTGGTCCTCGGGGCCTGCCGCCTTCGCCAGCTCGGCCGCGTAGGCGGCCGCGGCCGCGTCGACGTCGGCCCCGTACGGGCCGTCCGAGGCCGGCATCACGTGCACGCGGGCGGGGTCCACCGGGACCGAGTCCAGGAGGGCCTCGCGGGCCTGCGTGTGATTGCGCTCGGGGTCGTCGGCGGGGACGTACCGCTCGTCGCCCCACCAGAGGTCCAGGCGCGCCCAGTCGACGGCGTCGCGGGCGGGGGCGGCGGCCAGTGCGGCGAGGAGGCCGTTGCCGTTGCGCCCGCCGGTGAGGACCACGGACGCCGTGCCGCGGGCCGCCTGCGCGTCCACGATCTTCGTGATGAGCCGGGCCGCGGTGGCCTGGGCCATCAGTTCCTTGTCCCGGTGGACGACGACCTGGGGAGTCGTCATACCCATGTGCTGCCGCCTTCTTTGGTAGTGCGGGTGGGCGGGGCGGGGTGCCGCTGCGCGGAGCCTTTCCCCCACCCCGCCCCTTCCCGAAACCGGGGGCTCCGCCCCGGACCCCCGCGCCTCAAACGCCGGCGAGGCTGAATCTTCCAGCCGTCCGGCGTTTGAGGACCGGGGTCTGGGGCGGAGCACCGGGAAACGGTGAAAGGGCGGGGTGGGGGAGAGCCCCGCAGGGCCCGGTTACTTGTTCGCGGCCTTCTTCGACGGCTTGGCCGCCGGCTTCGGGGCCTCCGGCTTGGCCTCGGCCTCCGCCTTGGCGGGGGCTTCGGCCTGGGCCGGGGGAGCCGGCGCAGCCGACGGCTGCAGCTTCGCCACGCCGAACTTCAGTGCGGACTCGTACGTGTTGTCCGGGTCCAGCCGGCGCAGCTCCTCCGCCAGGAGCTCGGCCGTGTCGCGGCGCTTGAGCGCCACCGCACGGTCGGGCTGCCCCGGCATGCACAGCGTGGCCAGGGCCCCGTCCGCGCGGTCCAGGACGATGTCGCCGTCCTTGGTCGACAGGCGTACCGCCGTCAGGCCGGGGCCCGAGGACAGCGTGCGCGTGACCGGGACGTTGAGCCGGTCCGCCAGCCACATGGCCAGCAGCTCGCAGCTCGGGTTCTCGTCCTCGCCCTCGACGGTCGCCGAGGCGACCGAGAGGTTCTGCTGGTCCAGTGCGGCGGCCAGCATGGAGCGCCACGGGGTGATGCGGGTCCAGGACAGGTCCGTGTCCCCCGGGGCGTACGACGCCCCCCGGGCGCTGAGTTCCCGGATCGGGTTCTCGCACGAGTACGTGTCCGAGATCCGGCGCTGGCCCAGCGTCCCCAGCGGATCGCCCGCCAGGTCCTGGGGTGCACCGTCCGGCCACCAGACGACCACCGGGGCGTCCGGCAGGAGCAGCGGGAGAACCACCGACTGGGCGTGGTCGACCAGTTCGCCGTGAAGGCGGAGCACGACCGTCTCACCGCTGCCGGAGTCCGCCCCGACGCGGATCTCCGCGTCGAGCCGGGCGTCGCGGCGGCTGCGCGGCGAGCGGCTGGCCCGCTTGATGACGACGACGATCCGCGAGGGGTGTTCGTGGGACGCGTCGTTCGCCGACTTGAGCGCGTCGTACGCGTTCTCCTCGTCGGTCACGATCACCAGCGTGAGGACCATGCCGATGGCCGGCGTGCCGATGTCCCGGCGTGCCTGCACCATCGCGGCATTGATCTTGCTGGAGTTGGTCTCCGTGAGGTCGATCTTCATGGCCGGCGCCAGCTCCGTCCGTCTCGTGCGAGCATCTCGTCCGCCTCGACCGGACCCCAGGTGCCCGCCGGGTACTGCGCGGGCTTGCCGTGCTTGTCCCAGTACTCCTCGATCGGGTCGAGGATGTTCCAGGACAGCTCGACTTCCTGGTGACGCGGGAAGAGGTTCGCGTCGCCGAGGAGCACGTCGAGGATGAGCCGCTCGTACGCCTCGGGGCTCGACTCCGTGAAGGACTCGCCGTAGGCGAAGTCCATCGTGACGTCCCGGACCTCCATGGAGGTGCCCGGAACCTTGGAACCGAAGCGGACCGTGACGCCCTCGTCCGGCTGGACCCGGATGACCAGCGCGTTCTGCCCCAGCTCCTCGGTCGCGCCCGACTCGAACGGCAGGTACGGGGCACGCTTGAAGACCACGGCGATCTCGGTCACCCGGCGGCCCAGGCGCTTGCCCGTCCGCAGGTAGAAGGGAACGCCCGCCCAGCGGCGGTTGTTGATCTCCAGCCGGACGGCCGCGTAGGTGTCGGTCTTCGACTTGGGGTCGATGCCGTCCTCTTCGAGGTACCCGACGACCTTCTCGCCGCCCTGCCACGCGCCCGAGTACTGGCCGCGCACGGTGTGCTTGCCCAGGTCCTCGGGGAGCTCGACGGCCGTGAGGACCTTGAGCTTCTCCGCCACCAGCGCCTTGGGGTGGAAGGAGCCGGGCTCCTCCATCGCGGTGAGCGCCAGCAGCTGCAGCAGGTGGTTCTGGATGACGTCACGGGCCGCGCCGATGCCGTCGTAGTACCCGGCCCGGCCGCCGATGCCGATGTCCTCGGCCATGGTGATCTGCACGTGGTCGACGTACGACCGGTTCCAGATCGGCTCGAACATGGTGTTGGCGAAGCGGAGCGCCAGGATGTTCTGGACGGTCTCCTTGCCGAGGTAGTGGTCGATCCGGAAGACCTCGTCACGGGGGAAGACCTCGTGAACGACCTTGTTGAGCTCCTCGGCGCTCTTCAGGTCGTGGCCGAAGGGCTTCTCGATGACGGCACGCCGCCAGGAGCCCTCCTTCTGCGCCAGCCCGTGGTTCTTGAGCTGCTGGACCACCTTGGGGAAGAACTTCGGCGGGACCGACAGGTAGAAGGCGAAGTTGCCGCCCGTGCCCTGCGCCTTGTCCAGGTCGTCGATCGTCGCCTTCAGGGTCTCGAAGGCCGCGTCGTCGTCGAAATCGCCCTGCACGAACCGGCAGCCCTGCACCAGCTGCTGCCAGACCTCCTCCCGGAAGGGGGTGCGCGAGTGCTGCTTGACGGCCTCGTACACCTCCTGGGCGAAGTCCTCGTGCTCCCACTCGCGGCGGGCGAACCCGATCAGCGAGAAGCCCGGCGGGAGCAGGCCGCGATTGGCCAGGTCGTAGATGGCAGGCATCAGCTTCTTGCGCGACAGGTCACCCGTAACGCCGAAAATGACCAGGCCGGACGGCCCCGCGATGCGCGGGAGCCGCCGGTCCTGTGCGTCACGAAGCGGGTTCGCTCCGTTCACAGACAAGGTGTTCAGGCCTCCGTGGGGGCAAGGCGCTCAAGCTCCGCCTCGGTCGACTTCAGCAGGTCGTTCCAGGACGCCTCGAACTTCTCGACGCCCTCGTCCTCGAGCAGCTGCACCACATCGTCGTACGAAATACCCAGCGCCGCGACCGCATCGAGCTCGGCGCGGGCCTGCTCGTAGGTGCCGCGCACGGTGTCACCCGTGATCCGGCCGTGGTCGGCGGCGGCCTCCAGGGTGGCCTCCGGCATGGTGTTCACCGTGTTCGGGGCGACCAGGTCGTCCACGTACAGGGTGTCCTTGTACGCCGGGTCCTTGACGCCCGTCGAGGCCCACAGCGGACGCTGCTTGTTGGCTCCGACGCGCTCCAGGGCGGTCCAGCGGTCCGAGGAGAAGACCTCCTCGTAGGCCTCGTAGGCCAGACGGGCGTTGGCGAGCGCCGCCTTGCCCTTGAGGGCCTTCGCCTCGTCGGTGCCGACCGCGTCCAGGCGCTTGTCGATCTCCGAGTCCACGCGGGACACGAAGAAGGAGGCGACCGAGTGGATCAGGGACAGGTCCAGGCCGGCGGCTTTGGCCTTCTCCAGGCCCGCCAGGTACGCGTCCATGACCTCGCGGTAGCGCTCCAGCGAGAAGATCAGCGTGACGTTGACGCTGATGCCCTTGCCGATGACCTCGGTGATCGCCGGCAGGCCGGCCTTGGTCGCCGGGATCTTGATGAGCGTGTTCGGGCGGTCCACCAGCCAGGCCAGCTGCCTGGCCTCGGCGATGGTCGCCGGGGTGCTGTGCGCCAGGCGCGGGTCGACCTCGATCGACACGCGGCCGTCCTGGCCGTCGGTGCGGTCGTAGACCGGGCGCAGGATGTCGGCGGCGTCGCGGACGTCCGCCGTGGTGATCATGCGCAGGGCCTCTTCCACCGTGACCTTGCGGGTCGCGAGGTCGGTGAGCTGCTGCTCGTAGCCCTCGCCGCCGCTGATGGCCTTCTGGAAGATCGCCGGGTTGGTGGTGACGCCGACCACGTGCGACTGGTCGATGAGCTCGGCCAGGTTGCCGGACGTGATGCGCTTGCGGGACAGGTCGTCCAGCCAGATCGCGACGCCTTCGTCGGAGAGGCGCTTGAGTGCGTCTGTCATGGGATTACATCTCCTACTTGGTTGCGTAACGGCGTCAGCGCGCGGCGGCGGCGAGGCGAACTGAATCGATGCTGGCCCGGGCGGCGGCCACCACGTTCTCGGGGGTGAACCCGAACTCGCGGAAGAGCACCTTCGCGTCGGCCGAGGCACCGAAGTGCTCCAGCGAGACGATCCGGCCGGCGTCGCCGACGTAGCGGTACCAGGTCAGGCCGATGCCCGCCTCGACCGCGACGCGGGCCTTCACCGACGGCGTCAGGACGCTGTCCTTGTAATCCTGGTCCTGCTCCTCGAACCACTCGACGGACGGCATCGAGACGACCCGGGTGGGAACGCCCTGGGCCTGGAGCTGCTCGCGGGCCTCGACGGCCACGTGCACTTCGGAGCCGGTGGCGATGAGGAGGACCTGCGCCGGACCGCCCTCGGCCTCGAACAGGACGTACCCGCCCTTGGCGGCGTCCTCGTTGCGCTCGTAGGTCGGCACGCCCTGGCGGGTGAGCGCGAGGCCGTGCGGGGCGCCCTTGCCGAAGACCTTGGTGTGGCGCTTGAGGATCTCGCGCCAGGCGATCGCGGTCTCGTTGGCGTCGGCCGGACGGACGACGTTCAGGCCCGGGATGGCGCGCAGCGAGGCGAGGTGCTCGACAGGCTGGTGCGTCGGGCCGTCCTCGCCGAGACCGATGGAGTCGTGCGTCCACACGTACGTCACCGGCAGGTGCATCAGCGACGACAGGCGCACGGCGTTGCGCATGTAGTCGGAGAACACCAGGAAGGTGCCGCCATAGATACGGGTGTGGCCGTGCAGGGCGATGCCGTTCATGGCCGCGGCCATGGCGTGCTCGCGGATGCCGAAGTGGATGGTGCGGCCGTACGGGTCGGCCTCCGGCAGCGGGTTGTCCTTCGGCAGGAACGAGGAGTTCTTGTCGATGGTGGTGTTGTTGGAGCCGGCCAGGTCGGCCGAGCCGCCCCACAGCTCCGGGATGACCGCGCCGAGGGCCTGGAGCACCTTGCCGGAGGCGGCGCGGGTGGCGACGGCCTTGCCGGCCTCGAAGACGGGGAGCTCGTCCTCCCAGCCCGCGGGCAGCTCGTTGGCGTTGATGCGGTCGAACGAGGCGGCGCGCTCCGGGTTGGCCGTGCGCCAGGCGGAGAAGTCCTTCTCCCAGGCGGCCTTGGCCTCGCGGCCGCGGTCCAGGGCCTTGCGGGTGTGCGCGATGACCTCGTCGGAGACCTCGAAGCTCTGCTCCGGGTCGAAGCCGAGGAGGCGCTTGGTGGCCGCGACCTCGTCGTCGCCGAGCGCCGAGCCGTGCGCGGCCTCGGTGTTCTGGGCGTGCGGGGCCGGCCAGGCGATGATCGAGCGGGCCGCGATGAAGGAGGGGCGCCCGGTCTCGGCCTTGGCGGCCTGGAGGGCGGCGAACAGCGCCTTCGGGTCGAGGTCGCCGTTCTCCTGCTGCGCGACGCGCTGGACGTGCCAGCCGTAGGCCTCGTAGCGCTTGATGGTGTCCTCGGAGACGGCCGTCTCCGTGTCACCCTCGATGGAGATGTGGTTGTCGTCCCAGAGCAGGACGAGGTTGCCGAGCTTCTGGTGGCCGGCCAGCGCGGACGCCTCGTGGGAGATGCCCTCCTGGAGGCAGCCGTCGCCCGCGATCGCGTAGACCATGTGGTCGAACGGGGAGGTGCCCGGGGCGGCCTCCGGGTCGAACAGGCCGCGCTCGTAGCGGGCGGCCATGGCCATGCCCACCGCGTTGGCGACACCCTGGCCGAGGGGGCCGGTGGTGGTCTCCACGCCGGCCGTGTGGCCGTACTCCGGGTGACCGGGGGTCTTGGAACCCCACGTGCGGAACGCCTTGAGGTCGTCCAGTTCGAGCCCGAACCCGCCGAGGTACAGCTGGGTGTAGAGCGTCAGGGACGAGTGCCCCGCGGAGAGCACGAAGCGGTCGCGGCCCACCCACTCGGGGTCCGCCGGGTCGTGCCGCATCACCTTCTGGAAGAGGGTGTACGCGGCGGGGGCCAGGCTCATCGCCGTACCGGGGTGGCCGTTTCCGACCTTCTGGACCGCGTCAGCGGCCAGGATGCGGGCGGTGTCGACGGCCCGCTGGTCCAGTTCGGTCCACTCGAGCTCTGTGGTGGTCGGCTTGGTGCTCACCGTGGGTCAGGGCTCCTCTCCACATGTATGAATCCCGGTGACGAACGGTGCACCGGCGCGATTCCGAGCCTACCCCCGCAACGGCGTGCAGCTATTCGAGTGCACGCAGTCCGTCACCGCGCCGCCGACCGGTGTTCACCCGCTCACGGGGGGCCGGAGCGCGTCGTCCCCCGTAGGTATGCACGGTCCGATCGGCCCAACACGAGGCGACCCCGGCGCGGGGCGACGTAAGCGCAACGTCTACAGTGGCGTGGTACGCGCAAGCCTTAACCGGGCCTTCATCTTCGTGGTGGTCCGAGTCGTAGCTTGCTGGATTCTCTCTCAGGGGTGTGCGTGACGGCCGTCGAATCCCGTCCAGCGGCGGTGCTCGGGACGAGCCCCGGTCACCGGCCGTTCGGGGCCCGCGTCATGGCTTTCGTGGCATTGACCAAGCCGCGGATCATCGAACTTCTGCTGATCACCACAGTGCCGGTGATGTTCCTCGCCGAGCAGGGCGTGCCGTCCCTGTGGCTGGTCCTCGTGACCTGCTTCGGCGGCTACTTGTCCGCGGGCGGCGCCAATGCGCTGAACATGTACATCGACCGCGACATCGACGCGCTGATGGACCGGACCTCGCAGCGCCCGCTGGTGACCGGCATGGTCAGCCCGCGGGAGTGCCTGGCCTTCGGCCTCACCCTCGCGGTGGTCTCCACCCTGTTCTTCGGTTTCCTCGTCAACTGGCTGTCGGCGGCGCTGTCGCTCGGCGCGCTCCTCTTCTACGTCGTCGTCTACACGATGCTGCTGAAGCGGCGCACCGCCCAGAACATCGTCTGGGGCGGCATCGCGGGCTGCATGCCGGTGCTCATCGGCTGGTCCTCGGTCACGAACGAGGTCTCCTGGGCCGCGGTCGTCCTCTTCCTCGTCATCTTCTTCTGGACGCCGCCGCACTACTGGCCGCTGTCGATGAAGGTGAAGGACGACTACGCGCGCGCCGGCGTGCCGATGCTGCCCGTCGTGGCCGGCAGCAAGGCCGTGGCGAGCCAGATCGTCCTCTACAGCTGGGTGATGGTGGCGGTCTCGCTGCTGCTGACCCCGATGGGGTACACCGGCTGGTTCTACACCTCGGTCGCGCTGGTCTCCGGCGGCTGGTGGCTGTGGGAGGCCCACGCGCTGCACGCGCGGGCCAAGGCGGGCGTGACGGGCGCGAAGCTCAAGGAGATGCGCCTGTTCCACTGGTCGATCACCTACGTGTCGCTGCTGTTCGTGGCGGTGGCCGTGGATCCCTTCCTCCGCTGATTACTCGCCGGTAGCATGCCCTCCATGGGAGACACCGCAGACACCGCAGCCGCCGCAGGCGCCGCGGACAAGAAGCAGGACCGTACGGCGGCGAAGCTCGCCAAGCAGATCGGCGCCTTCGCCAGGAAGCACGGGGGCGCCGAGGGCCAGCTCGCCCACCTCGGGCAGGCCGGGACCCGGATCGTGCTCGTGGGAACGGACGGCGGCTGGGGCGACCTGGTGGCGCCGACGTTCGCCGTGGCGCGGCTGGCCGCCGAGAAGGCCGGGCTGACCCTCCACGAGGAGTTCGACGGGGAGTTCGCCGCGCGCGTGCGCACCGGCCCGTACGAGTGGACGCGGATGGCCGGCATCCAGCTCGGCGGACACGAGAACCAGGTTCTCGGTCAACAGCGCTAGCAACACCTCACACCCCGCTCACCCGTTAGGACGTGTGGAAGCCCCTTCCTCACGTCCGCAACGGGATGCCCGGATGATCGAAACGCCGCCCCTGGTGGACCAGTACTGCCACGGAGTACTCCGTACGGAGCTGGGCCTGGGCACCTTCGAGGCCCAGCTGATCCGCTCGGCCGGCCCGCCCGCCGCGGGCACCACCTTCTTCGACACCCAGACCGGTTTCGCGGTGCGCCGCTGGTGCCCGCCGCTGCTGGGGCTGGAGCCGCACGCCGCCCCCGCCCGCTATCTGGCACGGCGGCGCGAGCTGGGCGCGGCCGAGTCCGCCCGGCGGCTGCTCAGGGGGTCCGGGGTCGCCGCGTACCTGGTCGACACCGGGGTGGCCGGAGACCTCACCGGGCCCAAGGAGCTGGCGCTCGCCGGGGACGCCGAGGCCTTCGAGTCGGTCCGGCTGGAGTTACTGGCCGAGCAGGTCGCCGACACCTCCGGGACGGTGTCCGCCTTCCTCGCCAATCTGGCCGAGGCCGTCCACCACGCCGCCGCCGGGGCCGCGGCCTTCACCTGCGCGGCCGCCTTCGACGGAGCCGGCGCCCCGGCCTCCGTACCCGATCCGCCCGGTCCGGGCGAGGTGCGCGGGGCGGCCGGACGGTGGCTGGCCGGGCGGCCGCGGGGCGGGGCCGTACGGGATCCCGTACTCCTGCGGCACCTGCTGTGGAGCGCGGTGTCGTCCGGGCTGCCGCTCCAGCTGCACACGGGCGCGGGCGATCCCGCCCCGCTGACGGAGTTCGTACGGGCCACCGCGGGCCTGGGCGCGCGGCTGGTGCTGATCGGCGGTTATCCCCGCCACCGGCACACGGCGCAGCTCGCCGCGGCCTTCCCGCACGTCTACGCCGATGCCGGCGCGGCCCTCGGGCAGACCGGGGCGCGGGCGGCGGCGGTCCTGGCGGAGCTGCTGGAGCTGGCGCCGTTCGGGAAGGTGCTGTTCTCCAGCGGCGGCCGGCAGCTGCCCGAACTGCACGCGGTGGGGGCCCTGGTGTTCCGGGAGGCGCTGGGCCGGGTGCTGGGCGGCTGGGTCGCCGAGGGGTCCTGGTCCTGGCGGGACGCGGACCGGGTGGCGGGCCTGGTCGCGGCGGGCAATGCCCGCCGCGTCTACCGCCTGGACGGGCCCGTCAGGACCTGAGAGGCCCTGACGGGTCCGGGGGGATCAGACGGCGGAGAGCTGCGGGTCGCCCTGGGAGGGGGTCTCCACCTGCTCGGCCGGCCGCTCGCGCAGGCTCAGCGCGACCCGGAGCACGGCGATCCACACCAGGCAGGAGCCCAGCATGTGGGCGGCGACCAGGGCCTCGGGGACCTGGGTGGCGTACTGCACGTAGCCGATGCCGCCCTGGGCGAGCAGCACGATCAGCAGGTCGCGGGCGCGTGCCCGGGTGTCGGCCGGAGCGTCCACGACGCGCAGGACCAGCCACATCGCGACGGCGAGCGCGCACACCACCCAGGCGGCGACGGCGTGCACGTGGACGGTGGCGTCCCAGTCGAAGGGCATGCGCCGGATCTCGCTGCTGTCACCGGCGTGCGGACCGGAGCCGGTCACGACGGTGCCCGCCGCGATCAGGACGAGGGTGGTCGCGAGCAGCGCCCACGACAGCTTGCGCACCGGGCCGGGCACGCGCGGCCTGGGGGAGCCGTCGCCCTCGCGGGTGCGCTGCCAGGTGACCGTCGTCACGGTGATCAGCGCGGTGGCGAGCAGGAAGTGCCCGGCCACGCTGTAGGGGTTGAGCCCGGTCAGGACGGTGATGCCGCCCAGTACGGCGTTCGCCATCACGATGAAGAACTGCACCCAGCCGAGCTTCGTCAGGGAGTGCCGCCAGGGCTTGGCCGAGCGGGCGGCGATGATCGCCCAGCCGACGGCCGCGCTGAGCACGTAGGTCAGCATGCGGTTGCCGAACTCGATGGCGCCGTGGAAGCCCTGCTCCTGCGTCACGATCAGGCTGTCGTCGGTGCACTTGGGCCAGGTGTCGCAGCCGAGGCCGGACCCGGTCAGCCGTACCGCGCCGCCGGTGACGACGATGACCACGCTCATGACGAGCGCGGCGAGTGCGGCCCGCTGGACGGTCCGGGGTGACGGGGTCCAGCGGCTGGCGATGTGGGCGAGGGGGTTCAACACGCCACATATCGTAGGCGACCCCTTGTGCAAAGTTTCACGAGGGGGTGCCCATGCCGGCGTCGGGGCCGGCGATCAGGCGGTACTTCGCTCCCGCGGGCTCGCCCTCCTCGTGCCACCAGAGCAGGAGGCGCCAAGGGACGCCGTCGCCCGGGTAGTCCGCCGAGCCGGCGAACCCGCGCACCAGTTCGCCCGCTACGTCCTCAGCTGTCCGATTCCTTACTTCTGTGGCGCTGTGCCAGGGATGTTCGAGTACGGTCCACAGCCCGTCAGGACCGCGCACCTCGACGCGCCACACCGCGAGCCAGGGCGTGACCTCCAGCATCGTCCCCACCTGTTCGGGGTCGAGGCGCAGCCGGGCCGAGACCTCGGACTCCTCCACCCCCTGGATGCGGGCGGCCACCACGGCCTGCGGCAGCAGCCGTTCGGGCATCAGCCCCCGCGCGCGCAGGCCGACCAGGGACTCGAAGGCCAGGAAGCGCAGGCGCAGTTCCAGCTGGCGGCCGATGTGGTCCAGGGCCTCCTCGGCCTCCTCCGACTCCGCCGCGGCGGGATCCGCGAGCAGCAGCTGCCGGAAGTCGGACTCCGCGTCCACCGCCCAGGCCACCGCGTCCTCGGCGAAGCCCAGCTCGGCGAGGCGGTCCCCGAGGAACACCTTGGCCTGGGCGAGGCCCCGCCGGTTGACCGGATCGTGCTGGTCCAGTCCCGCCCACACCTCCACCGCGCTCCGGGTCAGGTCACGGGCCCGCTCGCCGGCCGCCCGCTCCATCGCGCTCGGCCCCTCGCCGGCGGCCGGACCCAGCGGGTGCTTCGGCAGCCGGGCCCCGTCGCTCAGCGGCCAGGCCAGCCACACCCCGTGGTTGATCAGCCCGCGGGCGTACCAGCGGGCGAACTCGGGGGAGTACCGGGCCGCGCGCTCGGAGCTGCGCAGCCCCTCCTCGATCGTGGCCAGCGCGCCCGCGCGGTCCCCCGCGGCGAACCGCAGGGCGGCCCGGTCGGCGAGCCGCAGCCCGAGCAGCGCGGTGCACTGCGGGTCGTCCGAGAGGGGGCGCAGGGCGCCGATCAGCTCGTCGAGGAGTCGCTCGCGCTCCTCCGGTTCCGCGTGCGCCGCCCCCGACCGCACCTGTGCCCACTGCTCGTCCAGCCGAAGTACGGCCTCCCGCTGCACCATGTCCGCCCCCCGGCTTCATGTGTGGAGGCGCCCATCCTCGCGGCATTCTCGGCGCGAGGGGAAGGGTTTCATTCCCAGCGGAAGAGGCGCGCGGCGGCCCCCAGACCGAGTACGGCCCAGCCGGCGAGCACGGCCGCGTCGCCCCACGGCAGCGCGGCCCCGTGCTGGAGCACCTCGCGCAGACCGTCGGACAGGGCCGCGATGGGCAGCAGCCCCAGGACGGACTGGGCCGCCTCCGGGAACTTCTCCAGGGGCACGATCACCCCGCCGCCGACCAGCAGCAGCAGGAACACCAGGTTGGCGGCGGCCAGGGTCATCTCGGCCTTGAGCGTGCCCGCCATCAGCAGCCCCAGCCCGGAGAAGGCGGCGGTGCCCAGCAGGATCAGCGCGGCCACCGACAGCGGGTTCCCGTGCGGGGACCAGCCCAGGGCGAAGGCGATCACCGTCAGCAGGGCGATCTGGAGCACCTCGGTGACCAGCACCGACAGGGTCTTGGCGGCCATCAGGGCCCAACGCGGCAGCGGGGAGGCCCCGAGCCGCTTGAGGACCCCGTACCGGCGGTCGAAGCCGGTGGCGATGGCCTGGCCGGTGAAGGCGGTGGACATCACGGCGAGCGCCAGGATGCCGGGGGCGAGGAAGTCCACGGACTTCTCGCCGCCTCCCTCTTGAACGGGCACGGTGATGATGTCCACGGCGGAGAAGAGGGTCAGCAGCAGCGCCGGGATGATCACGGTCAGCAGCAGCTGCTCCCCGTTGCGCAGCAGCATCCGGGTCTCCAGAGCCGTCTGCGCGAGGATCATGCGGGAGACGGGCGCGGCCCCCGGGTTGGGGGTGAACGTGCCGGCGCTCATGCGCGCGGCTCCTTACCGGTCAGTTCGAGGAACACGTCTTCGAGGGTGTGCCGCTCCACCGTGAGGCTGTCCGGCATCACGCCGTGCTGCGCGCACCAGGAGGCGACGGTGGCCAGCAGCTGCGGGTGGACGTCGCCGGTGACCCGGTAGGTGCCCGGGACGAGCTCGGCGGCCTGGGTGCCGTCGGGCAGCGCCTTCAGCAGCGAGGCGAGGTCGAGGGAGGGGCGGCCGGTGAAGCGCAGGGTGTTCTCGGCGCCGCCCCGGCAGAGCTGCTCGGGACTGCCGTGGGCGATGACCCGGCCCGCGTCGACGATGGCGACCTCGTCCGAGAGCTGCTCGGCCTCGTCCATGTGGTGGGTGGTGAGGACGACGGTGACCCCGTCGGTGCGCAGCTCCCGTACGAGGTCCCAGGTCGCGCGGCGGGCCTGCGGGTCCAGGCCGGCGGTGGGCTCGTCCAGGAAGACCAGCTCGGGGCGGCCCACGACGGCCATGGCCAGGGCCAGGCGCTGCTGCTGGCCGCCGGAGAGCCGGCGGTAGGCGGTGCGGCCGCAGCCGCCGAGTCCGAGGCGTTCCACCAGGGTGTCGACGTCGAGCGGGTCGGCGTACAGCTTGGCCATGTGGCGCAGCATCTCGACCGCGCGGGCTCCGGAGTAGACGCCTCCGGACTGGAGCATCACGCCGATCCGCGGGCGCAGCGCCTCGGCCTGGGCGACGGGGTCGAGGCCGAGGACGCGGACGGTTCCGGCGTCGGGGCGGTGATAGCCCTCGCAGGTCTCCACCGTGGTCGTCTTGCCCGCGCCGTTGGGACCGAGGACCGCGGTGACGGAGGCCGCACGGACGGTGAGGTCCAGGCCGTCCACCGCTGTCTTGGTGCCGTACCGCTTCACCAGTCCGCGGATCTCCACGGCGGGGTCGTTGCTCATGAGGGGTGAGTCTACGGAGCCGCGGGAGGGGGCAGGGGCCCCGGGGTCGAGGGGTGAAGGACGGCTCGTTCCCGACCTGGCGTAGCGAATTACGGCTCTTTTCGGTCCGGCTGTCCTGGATGGCCCAGCCGCTTTCCGTGATCTTTTCCGGAACTCGGCGTTCACCGTGCCGGGGAACGTCAATGGGGGGAGGTGTGCTGGTGGGGGGCGGTTTACCGGTTCACCGGAGCAGGCCGGGAGGATCGCGGAACGCACACCTCCAAATAACTCTGCGTCGATAAATAAGGTAACCCTTAGTGATGGAGGCCACCAGGAGTGGCGTCGGTCACGGCTTGTCGGGGCTCGACTAATTACGCAACAATGGCGTTGTGAAATACGGCGAACGGCAGATCGAGACCCCCCAGGGGGAGCTCGCCACCGGGGAGCGGTCAACCCGCAACCGAGTGGCGCGCTCGATCCTGGACCACGGTCCGTCCACCGTCGCCGACCTCGCGCAGCGCCTCGGCCTCACCCAGGCCGCCGTCCGCCGCCACCTCGACACGCTCGTCACCGACGACGTGGTCGAACCCCGTGAGCAGCGTGTGTACGGTGCGCGCACCCGGGGTCGGCCCGCCAAGGTCTTCGCGCTCACCGACTGCGGCCGCGACGCCTTCGACCAGTCCTACGACACCCTCGCCGCCGACGCCATGCGCTGGATCGCGCAGTCGGTCGGCGGCGGCGAACAGGGTGAGGCGGCCGTCGCCGCCTTCGCCAGGGCACGGATGGAGACGCAGGCGCGGAGCTACCGGGAGGCCGTCGAGGCGGCCGCCCCCGGGGACCGCGCGGAGGCCCTGGCCAAGGCGTTGACCGCGGACGGGTACGCTGCTACGGCGAAGAGCGCTCCCGGTCCGCACAGCGGTGAACAGCTCTGCCAGCACCACTGCCCGGTCGCCCACGTGGCCGAGCAGTTCCCGCAGCTCTGCGAGGCGGAGACCGAGGTCTTCTCACGCCTGCTGGGAACGCACGTGCAGCGCCTCGCCACGATCGCCCACGGCGACGGAGTGTGCACGACGTTCATTCCGCGCAGCGCGGGCACCACACAGACCGACACATCAGTATCTGCAAGTACGGCCGGGAGGAACCCCGCATGACCACGGAGACTGCTCACCCTGAGCTCGATGGCCTGGGCACCTACGAATACGGCTGGGCCGACTCCGACGCGGCCGGTGCCGCTGCCAAGCGGGGTCTGTCCGAGGATGTCGTGCGCGACATCTCGGCGAAGAAGTCCGAGCCGGAGTGGATGCTGAAGCTCCGCCTCAAGGGTCTCAAGCTGTTCGACAAGAAGCCCATGCCGAACTGGGGCTCCGACCTCTCGGGCATCGACTTCGACAACATCAAGTACTTCGTGCGCTCCACCGAGAAGCAGGCCGCTTCCTGGGAGGACCTGCCCGAGGACATCAAGAACACGTACGACAAGCTCGGCATCCCGGAGGCGGAGAAGCAGCGCCTCGTCGCCGGCGTCGCCGCCCAGTACGAGTCCGAGGTCGTCTACCACCAGATCCGTGAGGACCTGGAGGAGCAGGGCGTCATCTTCCTCGACACGGACACCGCGCTCAAGGAGCACCCGGAGCTCTTCCAGGAGTACTTCGGCACGGTCATCCCGGTCGGCGACAACAAGTTCGCGTCGCTGAACACCGCCGTGTGGTCCGGCGGGTCGTTCATCTACGTCCCCAAGGGCGTCAAGGTCGACATCCCGCTCCAGGCCTACTTCCGTATCAACACGGAGAACATGGGCCAGTTCGAGCGGACGCTGATCATCGTCGACGAGGACGCCTACGTCCACTACGTCGAGGGCTGCACCGCCCCGATCTACTCCTCGGACTCGCTGCACAGCGCCGTCGTCGAGATCATCGTCAAGAAGGGCGGCCGCTGCCGCTACACGACGATCCAGAACTGGTCGAACAACGTCTACAACCTGGTCACCAAGCGCGCCGTGGCGTACGAGGGCGCGACCATGGAGTGGATCGACGGCAACATCGGTTCCAAGGTCACCATGAAGTACCCGGCCGTCTACCTGATGGGCGAGCACGCCAAGGGCGAGACCCTCTCCATCGCCTTCGCGGGCGAGGGCCAGCACCAGGACGCCGGCTCCAAGATGGTCCACATGGCGCCGAACACCTCCTCGAACATCGTCTCCAAGTCGGTGGCGCGAGGCGGCGGCCGCACCTCGTACCGCGGCCTGGTCGAGATCGGCGAGGGTGCCCACGGCTCGAAGTCCAACGTGCTGTGCGACGCGCTCCTCGTCGACACCATCTCCCGCTCGGACACGTACCCGTACGTGGACGTCCGCGAGGACGACGTCTCCATGGGCCACGAGGCCACCGTCTCCAAGGTCTCCGACGACCAGCTCTTCTACCTGATGAGCCGCGGCATGACGGAGTTCGAGGCGATGGCCATGATCGTGCGCGGCTTCGTCGAGCCCATCGCGCGCGAGCTGCCCATGGAGTACGCCCTCGAGCTGAACCGGCTGATCGAGCTGCAGATGGAGGGTTCGGTCGGTTAGTCCCGACCGCCCGAGTCCCGCAGACATTCTTTGACGTAGGAAGAGAGCACGAAGACAGCCATGGCTGAGGCTCAGAACATTCCGGCGGGTTCGACCACCGCCGGCGCGATCGCGGTGGCCGCCGAGTCCACCGTCGCCACCCGGATGAGTGCCCCCCCGTCCTTCGACGTGGCGGACTTCCCCGTGCCCCACGGCCGCGAGGAGGAGTGGCGCTTCACTCCGCTGGCCCGCCTGCGTGGTCTCCACGACGGCACCGCGGTCGCCGACGGCGCCATCAAGGCCCAGATCGACGCGCCCGAGGGCGTCACGATCGAGTCGGTGGAGCGGGGCGACGCGCGCATCGGCAAGGCCGGCACCCCGGTGGACCGGATCGCCGCCCAGGCGTTCTCGTCCTTCGCCAAGGCCACGGTCGTCACCGTGCCCAAGGAGGCCGTCCTGACCGAGCCGGTGCGCCTCACGCTGCACGGCGAGGGCGGCACCACCTTCGGGCACACCGTCTTCGACGTGCAGGCCTTCGCCGAGGCCGTCATCGTCATCGACCACACCGGTGACGCCGTGCGCGCCGCCAACGTCGACTTCCTGGTCGGCGACGGCGCCAAGCTCACCGTCGTCTCCGTGCAGGACTGGGACGACACCGCCGTCCACTGCTCGCAGCACAACACGCTGGTCGGCCGCGACGCGACCTTCAAGTCGATCGTGGTCACCTTCGGCGGCGACGTCGTGCGCATCCACCCGCGCATCACCTACGCCGGCCCCGGCGGCGAGGCCGAGCTCTTCGGCCTGTACTTCACGGACGCCGGCCAGCACCAGGAGCACCGCCTCCTGGTCAACCACGCCGCGCCGCACTGCAAGTCGAACGTGGTCTACAAGGGCGCGCTCCAGGGTCAGGACGCCCACGCGGTGTGGATCGGTGACGTGCTCATCGAGAAGACCGCCGAGGGCACCGACACCTACGAGATGAACCGCAACCTCGTCCTCACGGACGGCGCGCGCGTCGACTCGGTGCCGAACCTGGAGATCGAGACCGGCGAGATCGTCGGCGCCGGCCACGCCTCGGCGACCGGCCGCTTCGACGACGAGCAGCTCTTCTACCTGCAGGCCCGCGGCATCCCGGCCGACGAGGCCCGCCGCCTGGTCGTCCGCGGCTTCTTCGCCGAGCTCGTCCAGCAGATCGGCGTCCCGGACATCGAGGAGCGCCTGCTCGCCAAGATCGAGACCGAGCTCCAGGGTTCCGTCTGATGAATTACGTCAAGGCCTGCACGCTGAGCGAGCTGGAGGAGAACACCCCGAAGAGGGTGGAACTCGACGGCACGCCGGTGTCCATCGTCTCCACCGACGGGGAGGTGTTCGCGATCAACGACATCTGCTCGCACGCGAACGTCTCCCTCTCGGAGGGCGAGGTCGAGGACTGCATGATCGAGTGCTGGCTGCACGGGTCGGCCTTCGACCTGCGCACCGGCAAGCCCTCCGGTCTGCCCGCGACGCGCCCCGTACCCGTATACCCCGTAAAGATCGAAGGGGACGACGTGCTCGTCTCCCTCACCCAGGAGTCCTGAGGTATCCATGGCAACGCTTGAAATCCACGACCTGCACGTCTCCGTCGAGGCCGAGAACGGCGCCCGCGAGATCCTCAAGGGCGTCGACCTCACCGTCAAGCAGGGTGAGACGCACGCCATCATGGGTCCGAACGGCTCCGGCAAGTCCACCCTGGCGTACTCGCTCGCCGGTCACCCGAAGTACACCATCACCGGTGGCACCGTGACCCTCGACGGCGAGGACGTCCTGGAGATGTCCGTCGACGAGCGTGCCCGCGCCGGCGTCTTCCTCGCCATGCAGTACCCGGTCGAGGTCCCCGGCGTCTCGGTCTCCAACTTCCTGCGCACCTCGGCCACCGCCATCCGCGGCGAGGCGCCGAAGCTGCGTACCTGGGTGAAGGAGGTCAGGGCCGCGATGGAGCAGCTCCACATGGACCCGGCCTTCGCCGACCGCAACGTCAACGAGGGCTTCTCCGGCGGTGAGAAGAAGCGCCACGAGATCCTGCAGCTGGAGCTTCTCAAGCCGAAGATCGCGATCCTCGACGAGACCGACTCCGGCCTCGACGTCGACGCGCTGCGCATCGTCTCGGAGGGCGTCAACCGCGTCCGCGAGACCGGTGACGTCGGCACGCTGCTGATCACCCACTACACGCGCATCCTGCGCTACATCAAGCCCGACTTCGTGCACGTGTTCGCGAACGGCCGTATCGCCGAGTCCGGTGGCGCCGAGCTCGCCGACCAGCTGGAGGCCGAGGGTTACGACAAGTATGTGAAGGGTGGCGCGACCGCGTGACACAGCTGCCTGGCCTCCTCGACATCGAGGCGATCCGCAAGGACTTCCCCCTGCTGGATCGCGTGGTCCACGACGGGAAGAAGATCGTTTACCTGGACAACGCGGCGACTTCGCAGAAGCCGCGCCAGGTGCTCGACGCGCTGAACGAGTACTACGAGCAGCACAACGCCAACGTCCACCGTGGCGTGCACGTGCTCGCCGAGGAGGCCACGGCGCTGTACGAGGGCGCTCGCGACAAGGTCGCCGCCTTCATCAACGCGCCGAGCCGCGACGAGGTGATCTTCACGAAGAACGCCTCGGAGTCGCTCAACCTGGTCGCGAACATGCTCGGCTGGGCGGACGAGCCCTACCGGGTCGACCGCGAGACCGAGATCGCCATCACGGAGATGGAGCACCACTCCAACATCGTGCCGTGGCAGCTGCTCTCGCAGCGCACCGGCGCGAAGCTGAAGTGGTTCGGCCTCACCGACGACGGCCGGCTCGACCTGTCCAACATCGAAGAGGTCATCACGGAGAAGACGAAGATCGTCTCCTTCACGCTGGTCTCCAACATCATGGGCACGGTCAACCCGGTCGAGGCGATCGTCCGGCGCGCCCAGGACGTCGGCGCCCTGGTGCTGATCGACGCCTCGCAGGCCGCTCCGCACATGCCGCTGGACGTGCAGGCGCTCGGCGCCGACTTCGTGGCCTTCACCGGTCACAAGATGTGCGGCCCGACCGGCATCGGCGTCCTCTGGGGCCGCCAGGAGCTCCTGGAGGACCTGCCCCCGTTCCTCGGCGGCGGCGAGATGATCGAGACCGTGTCGATGCACGCCTCGACCTATGCCCCGGCGCCCCACAAGTTCGAGGCCGGTACGCCCCCGATCGCCCAGGCCGTCGGCCTCGGCGCGGCCGTGGACTACCTGACCGCGATCGGCATGGACAAGATCGCCGCACACGAGCACGCGATCACCGAGTACGCGATCAAGCGCCTCGCCGAGGTGCCTGACCTGCGGATCATCGGCCCCACCACGGCCGAGGACCGCGGCGCCGCGATCTCCTTCGTCCTCGGCGACATCCACCCGCACGACGTCGGCCAGGTGCTGGACGAGCAGGGCATCGCGGTCCGCGTGGGACACCACTGCGCGCGCCCCGTCTGCCTGCGCTACGGAATTCCGGCGACGACGCGAGCGTCTTTCTATCTGTACTCCTCTCCGGCCGAGGTCGACGCACTGGTCGACGGGCTGGAGCACGTACGGAACTTCTTCGGGTGACGACGAGTCGACGACGATGAGGCTGACGAGGACGCTGTGAAGCTGGATTCGATGTACCAGGAACTGATCCTGGACCACTACAAGCACCCGCACGGGCGTGGCCTGCGCGACGGTGACGCCGAGGTGCACCACGTCAACCCGACGTGCGGCGACGAGATCACGCTGCGCGTGAAGTACGACGGCGAGACGCTCACCGACGTCTCGTACGAGGGCCAGGGCTGCTCCATCAGCCAGGCCAGCGCGTCCGTACTCAATGAGCTGCTGGTCGGCAAGGACCTGGCCGAGGCGCAGAAGATCCAGGCCGTGTTCCTGGAGATGATGCAGTCCAAGGGCAAGATCGAGCCGGACGAGGCCATGGAGGACGTGCTGGAGGACGCGGTCGCGTTCGTCGGGGTCTCCAAGTACCCGGCTCGCGTGAAGTGTGCTCTGCTGAGTTGGATGGCGTGGAAGGACGCGACCGCCCAGGCTCTGGGCGACGCGGAGAGGAAGACGGCATGACCGAGAACGCGACGCCCGAGGCGTCGATCAAGCCGGCCACCGAGGAAGAGGTCCGCGAGGCCCTCTACGACGTGGTCGACCCCGAGCTGGGCATCGACGTCGTCAATCTGGGCCTGATCTACGGCATCCACATCGACGACGCCAACATCGCCACCCTCGACATGACGCTGACCTCGGCGGCCTGCCCGCTGACGGACGTCATCGAGGACCAGGCGAAGTCGGCGACGGACGGCATCGTCAACGAACTGCGGATCAACTGGGTCTGGATGCCGCCGTGGGGCCCGGACAAGATCACGGACGACGGTCGTGAGCAGCTCCGCGCGCTCGGTTTCAACGTCTGAATCACCGCCTGTGGATGAGGGCCCCCGGCACGGTCGTGCCGGGGGCCCTCTCTGCTTTCCGGGTACGTCCCGCGGTTGTCCTCTTGATCCCGGAGGCTGTTCTCCGGGTGGACGGACGGCGTGCACCCGGAGTTGTCCACCGTCGCCGAACCTTCTCGACGGCCGTCACGATGTGGCGCCGCATACGAGAGGACCCTCTGTGACCGTTCGTTTCGCCGCCGGGACAGCCGGCGCCGCCGCCCTGCTGATCGTCGGGCTGACCGCGCCCGCACAGGCCGTGACGTACGGGACGCCGACGATCGCCCTGTCCGCGTCCTACCTGTCCGGGGCCGTCGGGGCCGCCGGGGACCCGGTCGTGAACGTCACCGTCGGCCAGAGCGGGGCCAATGCCTCGGCCCTGACGGTCAGCGCCTCGGCGTCGAGCCGGGCCTCGGTCGCCGGGACCGGCGACGTCACCGTCACCGGCGCCGGCGCGGTGCGGCAGCTGGCCGTCGCCGCGCGCGGCCGCGGCTACACCAACCTCACCGTCAAGGTGACCGGGCTGGGCGGCAAGACCGCCACCAAGACCCTCTCCTACGCAGCCTCGGCCGCCGTGCAGAACCCGGCCGACGCGCGCTACTTCACCGGCTCCGCGGACGCCTCGGCCGCCGTGGACGTGGGCGGCGGGTACGCGGTGGTGGCGGACGACGAGTCCAACGTGCTGCGCCTGTACGACAGGTCCCGTTCGGGCGCACCCGTGAAGACGTGGGACTTCAGCTCGCAGCTCGGGGTCGGCAAGGAGGTGGACATCGAGGGGGCGACCCGGATCGGCGACACCATCTACTGGACGGGCTCGCTCGGCAACAACAAGGACGGCGAGTACAAGGCGCCCCGGAACACGGTGTTCACCACCACGGTGAGCGGGTCCGGCACGGGCACGCAGCTGGCGTACGGGCGCTCGTACAAGAAGCTCCGTGACGACCTGGTCGCCTGGGACACGGCGAACGGCGACCGTTACGGCTTCGCGGCGGGCACCGCGGCAGGCGAGGCGCCCAAGCAGATCGACGGCTTCAACGTGGAGGGGCTGGAGTTCGCGCCCGGCTCCACGACCACCGCCTACCTGGGCTTCCGGGCCCCGCTGGCGCCGGCCGTGCCGGGCGGCAAGGCACTGATCGTGCCCGTCACCAACTTCGACAAGGTCCTGGCGAACGGGTCCAAGGCCGTCTTCGGGGCGGGCATCGAGCTCGACCTCGGCGGGCTGGCCGTCCGGGACCTCCGCAAGAACGCGGCCGGGCAGTACCTGATCCTGGCCGGCTCCTGGGCCGCGGACGACAACTCCGACCCGTACGCGCTCTTCCAGTGGGACGGCGTCGCCGGGCACGCCCCGGTCAAGCGGGCCGACCTGCCGACCACCGACCCCGGCGGCTGGGAGGCCATCGTGGACGTCCCGGACCTGACGGCCGCGGGCGCCCGCGTGCAGCTGGTCACCGACGGCGGGTCCGCCGACCTCTACGGCGACGGCACCGCGGCCAAGGACCTCACCCACGCCGAGTGGAAGAAGGCGCGGGCGGCCTGGTTCACGCTGAACCCGTGATCAGGGGCTCCGCCGTGAAGGACCCGGAGAGGTGCTCACGGCGGAGCCGCCGGTCGGCGTAGAGCAGCCCGGCGGTCAGCTGGGGGAAGGCCGGCAGCAGGGCCGGCGCGAGCAGCACGCCGAGGGCGCCGAACCAGTAGCGGAGGGCGTACGCGGCCCCCAGCGCGCACGCGCCCCCCGGAGCGGTCACGCACAGGGTCCGCCACCAGGCGCCGCGCAGCAGCTCGCGCGGCGACGCGGCGCCCGAGCACGGCAGGCCGGAGCAGGGCCGCGGCCAGGGCGCCGGACAGGGCCCAGCCGAACAGCAGGAACGGGGCGAAGGCCGGGACGAGGCCGTAGACGAAGGCCCGGCTGCCGGTGCTACGGGTGAGGCAGGCGAGGGTGGCCGCCCCGGCGACCGCGGCGACCAGCAGCAGCCCGCCGAGCCGGCCGAGGACCAGGGCACCGAGCAGCCTTCGTCTCCCGAGGAGGCGGACAGGGTAGCGCCGCGGGCCGCAGGAGTCCCGGGTCGTGCGCGGCCGCTGGTATGTACAGGTGTACGCATCGATGTGTACCGTTGTACACATGCCCTACGTACTGCTTGCCGCGGCCATCGCCGCCGAGGTCGCCGGAACCACCGCCATGAAGTACAGCGACGGTTTCACCAAGCTGTGGCCCTCGCTGGGCACCCTGCTGGGGTACGTCATCGCCTTCACCCTGCTCGCGCAGACGCTCAAGTCGATGTCGGTCGGTACGGCCTACGCGATATGGGCGGGCGTCGGCACCGCCGCCATCGCCGCCATCGGCATGGTGTTCATGGGGGAGGCGGCCACCGCCGCGAAGATCGCCGGGATCGCCCTGGTGATCGGCGGGGTGGTCCTGCTGAACCTCGGCGGTGCGCACTGATGTCCCCCGGCGTGCGGCGCTACGACCCGGACCGGCGGCAGCGGATCATCGACGCGGCGATCCGGGTGGTGGGCGCCAAGGGCATCGCGGGGCTGAGCCACCGCAGCGCGGCCGCGGAGGCCGACGTACCGCTCGGGTCGACGACGTACCACTTCAAGACCCTGGACGACCTGCTGGTCGCCGCGCTGCGCCAGGCCAACGAGGGCTTCGCGCGGGCGCTGGCGCGCTCGGCGGCGCTGGCCGACCCGGACGCGGACCTCGCCTGGGCCCTGGCCCGGCTGCTGGGGGAGTTCCTGGCGGCGGACCGGAGCCGGGTCGAGCTGGAGTACGAGCTCTACCTCGGGGCCCTGCGCCGCCCGGCGCTGCGGCCGGTGGCGTCGGAGTGGTGCGCGTCCATGTCCGCCGCGCTCGCCGCGCGGACGGATCCGGTGACGGCGCGGGCGCTGGTGGCCGTCATGGACGGCATCGGCCTCCAGGTCCTGCTGACGGACGCCCCGTACGACGAGCCGTACGCCCGCGAGGTCCTGGGGCGGGTGCTCCGCGGGGCGTGATCCGACTCTTTCGGATCCGGCCTGGCTTTCGACCCGGCTACCTGCCCGCGGAGCGGACCGTCGCCAGCGCCGCGGCCACGCTCGCCTCGATGTCCCGGATCGGGTAGATCACCTCGCGGACCGTGCGGTCGCGGTCCACGACCAGGGTGAGCCGCTTGATCCGGGTCACGCCCGCCGCGCGGAACGTCGGCAGCCGCAGCGCCGCCGTCAGCGCCAGGTCCGCGTCCGAGAGGAGCGGGAACCGCAGTCGCTCGTGCTCCGCGAACTCCCGCTGCTCGTCCGGGCGCTGGGACGACACCCCGTGCACGGTGGCGCCGGCCGCGGTGAATTCCGCGAGCTGGTCGCGGTACGTGCACGACTCGAACGTGCAGCCCTTGGCGCCGGGGATGCCGGCCCAGCCGGGCGGATAGGCCTCGGCGCGCGCGTACGCGCCCGGGAAGCAGTACAGGACCGTGAACGGGGTGTCGGCCACCGGATCGCTCAGCCCGCCGAAACGGTCCGGCAGCAGCAGCTCCGGCACCCGCGTGCCGCGCAGCGCGTGCACCCGTTCCGCCTCCCGCGAGGCCTCGTCGGTCGTCGCCGTCATCTCTCCCTCTCCCAGGACCCAGGTGTCTCCCCAGTCCTGAAGGGCCACCAGCACCGGCAGCAGCCCCCGCCCGCGCGGGGTCAGCCGGTACTCGTACCGCACCGGTCGTTCCTGGTACGGCTCGCGCGTCAGCACCCCGGCCTCGACGAGCATCTTCAGCCGCTCCGTCAGCACCTTGCGGGACATCCCCAGCTCGCGCTGGAGCTCGTCGAAGCGGTGCAGGCCGCGCGCGGTGTCGCGCACGATCAGCAGCGTCCACCAGTCGCCCACCACGTCGAGGGCCTGGGCGATGGCGCAGTCCGCGTCGCCGAGGTGTGTGCGCTGGGCCATGGGAGCTCCTTTGTCCGTTGACCCGAGGTTGTCATGCTGACATAGTCAGTTCCCAAAGGGAACTTACTCGTCGGATGTGGGGGGCACGGGTGTGCTGCAGGGGTTCAAGGACATACCGAGGGTCGTGTGGCTGCTGGCTGCGGGGGTCTTCGTCAACGCCGTCGTCAGCTTCACCTTCGTCTTCGTCTTCCTCTACCTGACCGGCCCGCGCGGCCTCGGCGCCGCCCAGGCCGGCCTCGTCACCGGCATCGGCGGCATCGGTCTGGTCGCGGGGAACTTCACCGGCGGCTGGTACGGGGACCGCTTCGGCCACCGCCGGGTGCTCCTCGTCGCCGCCACCGCGGGCGGCGTGGCCCTGGGAGTCGTCCCGCTGCTGCCCACCCCGCTCCTCTGGGCGGCGCTGCCCGTGGCCCAGTACGCCTCCGGCGTGATCCGTGCCGCCAACTCGGCGCTGGTCGCGGTCACCGTCCCGGAGGGAGCCCGCCGGCAGGCCTTCGCCGTCGTGCGCTGCGTCTCCAACGGCGGATTCACCCTCGGGCCGCCGTTGGGGGCCCTGGTCGCGACGGGACTCTCCTACGACTGGCTGTTCGTCGCCGACGGTGTCGGCACGCTCTTCTTCGCGCTCTGGACCGCCCGTGTCGTCCCGGCCCGCGGCGCCTCCCGAAAGACCTCCGCGGCCCCGGACGGGGGTCGGGGCCGCGGACTGGCCGCCGAACTGAGGGCCAGGCCCGCCCTGCTGGTGCTGCTCGGCGCGATCCTGGTGACCGACGTCGTCTACCGCCAGCAGTACTTCACCTTCCCCGTCTTCCTCACCGACCACGGGCTGGACCCGCGGGCCTTCGGGCTCGTCATCGCCCTCAACGGCGGGGTGATCCTGCTGCTGGAGCTGCCCGCCGCGGTCGCGCTGCGCGAGCGGCCGGCGCTGCCGGTGGTAGGCACCGGGCTGGTGCTGGTCGGAGCCGGGTACGCGGCGCTGCTGCTCGGGGCCGGGATCGCGAGCGCCGTGGCGATGATGGTCCTGCTGAGCCTCGGCGAGATCCTCTACAAGACCACCGCCACCGCCTATGTCGCCGACGAGGCGCCCGAGCACGCCGTGGGGCGGTTCCAGAGCCTGTACGCGGGGATCTCGGTCAGCGGGGTCGTCATCGGCCCGCCGCTGGGCGGAGCCCTGTACTCCGCCGCGCCCGGGCTGCTGTGGCCGCTGTGCGCGGTGCTGGCGGCGGGGGCCGGCGGGGCGGTCCTGTGGGCCCACGCCAGGCAGCGGCGACACGAGGTCCGACCGGCACATGAGACCGGTTCGCAACCTCAGGCCGTCGCCGGTTAGGTTTCGGGCATGACTGCTACGCGTACCACCGGCGCCGTCGCCGCCGGACTTGCCACCCTCACCGCCGACGGCACCGTCCTCGACACCTGGTTCCCCGCCCCCGAGCTGATCGCCGAGCCCGGCCCGGCCGGCACCGAGCGCCTCACCGCCGAGCAGGCCGTGGAGCTCCTCGGCGCCGCCGCGGCCAAGGCGATCCGCACGGACGCGGTCCGCGGTGTCGAGGTCGTAGCCGTCCGCACGGTGATCGCCTCCCTGGACGACAAGCCGCTGGACGCGCACGACGCGTACCTGCGCCTGCACCTGCTCAGCCACCGCCTGGTCAAGCCGCACGGCCAGAACCTCGACGGCCTCTTCGGCCTGCTGGCCAACGTCGCCTGGACCTCGCTGGGCCCGGTCGCGATCGACCAGGTCGAGACCGTCCGCCTCAACGCGCGCGCCGAGGGCCTGCACCTCCAGGTGACCTCGATCGACAAGTTCCCGCGGATGACCGACTACGTCGCCCCCAAGGGCGTGCGCATCGCCGACGCGGACCGCGTCCGTCTCGGCGCGCACCTCGCCGAGGGCACCACCGTCATGCACGAGGGCTTCGTCAACTTCAACGCCGGCACCCTCGGCACCTCCATGGTCGAGGGCCGCATCTCCGCGGGCGTCGTGGTCGGCGACGGCTCCGACATCGGCGGCGGCGCCTCCACCATGGGGACCCTCTCGGGCGGCGGCAAGCAGATCATCTCGATCGGCGAGCGCACCCTGATCGGCGCCGAGGCCGGCGTCGGCATCGCGCTGGGCGACGAGTGCGTCGTCGAAGCCGGCCTGTACGTGACCGCGGGCACCCGCGTCACCCTGCCGGACGGCCAGATCGTCAAGGCCCTGGAGCTCTCCGGCGCCAACAACATCCTCTTCCGCCGCAACTCCGTCACCGGCGCCGTCGAGGCCCGCCCGTACAAGGCGGCCTGGGGCGGCCTGAACGAGGTCCTGCACAGCCACAACTGACGCTTGGCCGGTTGCCGGCGGTCAGCACCGAGCGCCCTTTCGGCCCCTCGTGGGCCGGGAGGGCGCTCGGTCGTGGGCGGGGCTGGTACTCGGCCGGGACTGAGTACGTGCGCTCTGGTCGGCGGTGGGGCCGGAGGGAAGGCTGGGGTGCATGAGACGACGATTCCTCTCCGGCCCGGCTCCCCGCCTCCTGACCGCCCTGCTGCTCGCCGTGGTGGCTTCGGCGGCCTGGGCCGCCTGGCTGGGCTGGGACCAGCAGCGCGATGTGCAGCCCGACGGTTCGCAGACCGGGCCCTACGAGGCCTGGCAGGTGATCGGGCTCGTGGTGACCCTGCTGGTGCCGGTGTGCTGGGCGGCATTCCGGGGCCACGCGGCGGGCACCGTCGCGGGCGTCACGGCCGGCCTGACGATCGCCGCCGCCTACGACTGGTCGGACGACGCCAGCGGGCTCTTCGTCATCGGCGTGGGGATGGTCATGGTGGGGAGCCTCGCGGTGACCGCCGGCGTCTGCGCCCTGATCGGCGCGGTGGGACGGCGACAGCCCCCGGGGCGCGCCCACGAGTAGGCCGAGGACGCGGCGACCGCTTCGGGGGGCGGTCGTCAGTGCAGGGGGATCGTGCGGATCAGGCCGGCGAAGGCCTGCTGCTCCGCCTCGGTCAGTTCCACCGACTCCATCGGGTGTCCGGCGCGACCGCGCTGGGCCGGGATCATCGGCAGGCCCTCGGGGGCGGCGGGCTCCGGGTGGTGGAAGCGGCTGTCCCACAGCATGTGGCCGAGGCCGGCGACCCAGACGATCGCGGCAACGAGCAGCACGGCGAGGCCGATTTCCCGGGCGAGGGAGATGGAGGGGAACACGCGGATCCTCCAGGGAGGCGGGCAGTACAAGCCGGACAAGATCGGGCGTGCAGACACTCAACACCACAACCGGGGGATTGGGTAGGGATGTGTCGAGCGTCACGCCAGGGCCGAAAGTCCCCATCTTGCCCGGGAAGGGCCCGTTACGGCTTCAGCCGCAGCTTGAAGCCCTCGTGGCTGCGTGCGAAGCCCAGCCGCTCGTAGAAGCGGTGGGCCGCGGTGCGTCGCTTGCTGCTCGTCAGCTGGACCAGGCCGCAGCCGCGCTCGCGGGCCCGCTCTACGGCCAGGCGCATCAGCTCCGCGCCGAGTCCGGCGCCCCGCCGGTCCGCGCGGACCCGTACGGCCTCCACCACGGCCCGCTCCTGGCCGTTCTGGCCCAGGCCCGGTATGTACGTCAGCTGGAGGCAGCCGAGGACGACCTCGTCCGTCTCGGCCGCCCCGTCCGTCTCGTCCGCCCCGTCCGTGAGGACCAGCATCTCGTTGCGGGGGTCCGCCTCGATGGCGGCGAAGGCACGCTCGTGCGCCTCGCCGACCGCGATCGAGGACGGGTCGAGGACCTGGTCCTCGTCGGCGAGCAGGGCGAGTACGGCGGGCAGGTCCCGGCGCGTGGCGTTGCGGAAGGTCATGGCCGGATTGTGGCAGGGGCCCGGCCGGGACGGCGGCCGGACCCCCTGCTGCTCACGGGAGCGGGGACTACGGGCGGAAGCGCAGCACCTGCGGGTCGTGGTCGCTGTTCTGCGCCGCGAACTCCGCGTTGATGTGCACGCTGTCGTACGTGAACTTCTTGATCGCCGGGCTGGTCAGGATCTGGTCCAGCACCTGCGCGTTGCCCTGGTAGACGTACGAGTAGCGCTCCGCCTTCGGCAGCGACTTGATCGCCGGGTACAGCGCCCCGCCGTCCGCGAGCGCGTCCGTCGTCGCGGAGAACTCGAAGTCGTTGATGTCACCGAGGACCAAGACGTTCGCGTTCTTGTCCGCCGCCAGGATCTCCTTGACGAAGCCGTTCACGGCCTGCGCCTGCAGCAGGCGCTTGGCCTCCGAGGAACGGACCGGCGGCTGGTGGTGCGAGGTCAGGCCCTCGTCGCCGCCCTTGGAGCCGAAGTGGTTGGCGATCACGAAGACCGTCTTGCCGCGGAAGACGAACTCCCCCGCGAGGGGCTTGCGGCTGTCCGCCCACGCCGGGTTCGCGGGGTCGACGCGGCCGGGGGAGTGGGTCAGGGCGGCCTTGCCGTTCTCCTTGACCACGCCGGTCGCCGTCACCGCGTCGCCCGGGGCGCGCTCGGTGAAGGAGACGCGCGCCGGGTTGAAGAGGAGGACCTGGCGGATGTTGCCGCCGGGCTCGCCGCCGTCCTTCTTGTCCTCCGGGTTGACGGTCCGCCACTGGTAGGCCGGGCCGCCCGCCGCCGTGATCGCCGCGGTGAACTTCGTCAGCGTCTGCTCGGCGGAGACGGTGCCGTCGTTCTTGGCGCCGTTGTCGTCCTGGATCTCCTCCAGGGCGAGGATGTCGGGGGAGGCGAGGTTCTCGACGACCGCCTTCGCCAGCGCGTCGAACTTCTCCTGCGGGTCGGTCGGGTCGAGGTTCTCCACGTTGTACGTGGCCACCGCGAGCTCCTGCTCGACCTGCGGCTTGGTCTTCTCGGGGGCGAGGGTGCCCGCCTTGACCGTGCCCAGGGTGCGGGCCACCAGCGTGTAGCCGCCGAACTGGTTGAAGTCCAGCGGACCCTCGGTGGTGCCGGTCAGCTTGTCGCCGACGTTGGCCACCGGGAAGGGCTGCTGCGCGATGGGCGCGAGCTGCTGGATCTGGAGGCGGCCGGTGTTCTGGGACTCGTAGGAGCCGTAGATCGTGCCACCGCGCTTGGCGGTGTTCTCCCAGCCCTTCACCGTGACCCACAGCTCCGAGTACGGGTCGGTGGCGCCGACCACGCGGGAGGTGCCGATCTTGACGTTCATGCCCTCCAGCGACTCGTAGTAGTCCAGGGCGTAGCGCGCGGGCTCCAGGGTCAGGCCGTTGATGCTGCCGGCGGCGGCCGGGTCGCCCGCCGGGGCGTACTCGGCGGGCACCGAGTACTCGTTGATCGCGGTGGCCTCGGGCAGCGCGTTGCCGGACGAGACCACGGTCACCGTCGGCTTGGAGATCTGGGTCACCGACTGGTTGCCGGAGGTCAGGCCGCCGGGGACGTACTCGCCGACGGTGCCGGAGACCTTGACCGCGTCGCCCGCGGCGACGGTCGGGGCGGAGCTGGTGAAGACGAACACGCCCTCACTGGTGGCGTCGTTGTCGTCGGCGTCCGGGTCCTGGATCCAGAAGCCGCGCGAGCCGTACGTCCGCACGCCCGTCACGATGCCCTCGACGTCGGTGACCTGCTTGCCGTTCAGCGGGGATATCCGGGTGGTGCCCTGGAT
Organism: Streptomyces sp. NPDC029164; assembly: GCF_055563995.1. Taxonomy (NCBI): domain Bacteria; kingdom Bacillati; phylum Actinomycetota; class Actinomycetes; order Kitasatosporales; family Streptomycetaceae; genus Streptomyces; species Streptomyces sp. NPDC029164. Next base: position 81,542 of record NZ_JBVHWW010000025.1, read on the forward strand.
GTCGTGGATGCGTATCGGATCGGCGGACACGGCGCCTTCGGCCGCGTCGGCGGAGCCCGCGAGCAGGCCGGTGGCCAGTGCGGTGGCGACGAGGGCCGCGACGGCGGCGGAACGGGGATGCGAGGAGCGCATGGGCAGGAACTCCGGTGTGGGAGAGGGAAAGGAGGGGTGCGGCAGCGGGGTCGCAGCGAGATCTGCGGGAGGCGTGCCGCTCCCGATACATCTACGCGCGTCAATTTCCTGTGTGGCCAGCAAAGTTGTCAAGCCCTCCAGGGAATACGACAGCTGACTGTGGGATGAACCAAAGGTGATGGCCCGCCGGATGGTCCCGAAATGCGTCTACGCTGGGGCGCCGAACGACGGCCACCGCTGTCATCTGCGCCACATCTGCTCTGCGCCGCCCTGCCTGCCATGTCGGCCATGTCGCCGATGTCCGTGCGCACATGACGGACCAACCGGCCGTTACGACCCACCCGCCCGGCTGCGCGCCCGGCCCCACCGCGTCCGCGAGGAGAACAGCACCATGTCCGCAGAGTCGCACCCCACGCTGCCGCCGGTACGGCTGCACTCCGACGGGGAACTGGCCCGCGACGCCCTCGTCGCCCCGCTGTTCGCGCGCGCCGTACGCCTCGCCCGCTGGGCCGGACCCGCAACGCGCGTCGACATCGGCGGCGAACTCGTCGCGGAGCAGCTGCCCGAGGCCGTCGCCGTGCTCGGCCTCGACGCCGCCGACGAGGATTCCGCCGGGTACGCGGGGCAGGCCTGGCGGGTGGCCGTGGACACCGGCCTGGTCGACGTGACGGAGCCGGAGGAGGACGCCGGCGAGAGCGGCGCGGACGGCGCGGACGGCGCGGACCGGGCGGAGGGCGCGGAGGGCGGCGAGGAGCGGTTCGGCACGGCCGCGCCCGGCGAGGACCTGGCGCTGGTGACGAGCGGCGCCCCCGGCGACGTGCTCGACCTCTGGCTGGCGGCCCTGGACACGGTGCTCGCCGACGCGGCGGTGCCCGACCTGGACGGCCTCGTCGACGCGCTGGACGCGGGCGGCGAGATCGACTTCGACCAGCTGGACTGGAACCCGGGCCGCGAGGCGGACTTCCTCGACGGGGTCCTGGCCAACCTCTACCTCCTCACCGTCACCGAGGGCGGGGCGGCGGACCGGCCGGTTCCGCTGCCGGTGCTGGCCGCGTCGATGGTCGTGCCCGACGGCATGGGCGAGCCCACCGACGCCGTGCTGGAGCAGGTCTCGGACGCGATGATGCGCCTCGACGACCAGTTCAGGCAGCTGGAGCCGATCGGGCTGGTCGAGTTCCGGCCCGTCGACGAGGAGCTGATGGCGGAGGCCGACGGATCCCTGGAGCCGGAGGCCGCGAGCGCCGCGGACGAAGAGGACGTCTCCCGCTACGGCATGGTCCGCCTCACCCCGCTCGGCCTGTACGGGATCCGGGCCCGGATGCTGGAGGCCGGGGTCGACGCCCCCGCCGTCGGCGAACTGGCCGACAAGGGCGCCGACGCACTGCTCGACGCGGTCTCCTACTACCCCGAGAACGCCGCCCAGGCCGAGATCGAACAGTGGCTGGCCGGCCGCGAGCTGCCCGCCGCGGTCGCCGAACTGCTGGCCGCCGCCCGTGGGGACGACGAGGGCGGCCCGCTGCGCCGGCTCCGGTGCCAGCAGGCCCTGGCACCGGCCGGGCCCGAGGCCGAGCCGGCGGTCCGGGCGGTGCTGGACGACGCGGAGCTCGGCGGGCTCGCCCGGGTCTGGCTGGCGGAGCGCGGGGTGGCCGACGTACCGGCGCCGGACCCGGAGATGGTGTTCTGGCTGACCGTCGACACGATCGCGGCGCAGCTGGCCGCCGACGGGGAGACGGAGGAGCTGCCGCTCCTGATGGAGACCCTGACCGCTCATCACGCGGGCTTCTTCGAGCAGGTGTGGCGGGTGGAGCACCCGGCGACGGCGTACGTTCTGGAGGCGATGGGCCGGCTGCACCCGGACAAGAAGGCGGCGAAGGAGGCCCGCAAGGCCGCGTTCAAGGCGCGCTCCCGCCGCCCCTGAGCCGGGTGGGTGGTGGGGTGGCCGTCGGGGTGGCCGGTGGGGCGGCTGTCGGCGTGGCCGGTGGGGCGGCTGGTCGGGTGGCGACAATGCGCCGTTCCTGGGGCCGGAGTTGGCCATTCCGGCCACCGGCAAGGGGACTGATCCTCTTCGTGGGTAGTTCAGCCGCCGTTCACGTGCGGGCGAGAGCGTGTGCGCCGACGACCGCACGACAGGCGCACCACCTCCCCACCCCAGGAGACCCGATGCCGCTCAGCCGTAGAGACTTCACCGCCCGTACCGTCATCGCCGGCGCGGGCGTGGCCCTCACCGGGACGGTCGGCGCACTCGCCACCGCCCCGGGAGCGCTGGCGGCCGACGACAGCACCCACCGCGACGAGCACGGGCGGCCCTGCGAGTCCGGCTACGGCCCGCTCGTCCCCGACCCGGCCGGCATCCTCGCCCTCCCCGCCGGGTTCAAGTACCGCGTGATCACGCACAGCGGGGTCACCACGCTGGAATCGGGCGAGAGCACCCCGTCCAACCACGACGGGACCGCCGCATTCGAGGGCCACCGGGGAGTCACCCTCCTCGTCAACAACCACGAGCTCAAGGGCCCCCGTTCGGGCTGGACCCACCCCGTCCCGCTCACCGAGGGCCTGGTCTACGACCCGGCCGCGGCCGGCGGCTGCACGGTCGTCGAGGTCCGGCGCGGCGGCGAGGTCGCCGAATGGGTGGGCATCGCCGGTACGTCCACCAACTGCGCGGGCGGCTCAACCCCCTGGAACACCTGGCTGACCTGCGAGGAGAACTCGGACCTCGCCGGCAAGAACGGCATGACCAAGGACCACGGCTACGTCTTCGAGGTCGACCCGCACGATCGCCGCGCGAACCGCGACCCGCGCCCGATCAAGGCGTTCGGGCGGTACGACCACGAGGCCGTGGTCATCGACCCGCGCCAGGGCCACGCCTATCTGACCGAGGACGCCTCCGGCCCCAACGGGCTGCTCTACCGCTGGACCCCGCCCCGCGGCTTCCACCACGGGCGCGGCAGGCTCCGTACGCTCGCGGCCGACGCCGGCGTGCTCCAGGCCGCCAAGTGCATCGACAGCTCGGGCCGGTTCGTCGACGACTTCTCGCGCGCGACGAGGATCGGCACCGTCTACGGTGTCGACTGGGTGGACGTCACCGACCGCGACGCCCGGACCGTCCCGGTGCGCAAGCAGTTCGCGGACGGGGTGGTGACGCGCGGGCGCAAGCTGGAGGGCATGTGGTGGGCGGACGGCGGCGCGTACTTCGTGTCGTCCTACGCCCGTGAGGAGAGCCCGGGCACGGCCCACGACGGCCAGGTCTGGTTCTACGACCCCAAGCGGCGCACGGTCCGGCTCACGGTCCTCATCGGGGTCAACGCCGACCCGTCGGTGGACGGTGGCTACGACGGCCCCGACAACATCACCGTGTCCCCGTACGGCGGCCTGGTCATCGCGGAGGACGGCTCGGGGCTCCAGCACCTGTTCGGCGCGACCGAGTCGGGCCGCACCTACCCGCTGGCGCGCAACGAGCTGAACAATGGGTCGGCGGAGGAGCCGGAGTACTCCGAATTCACCGGTGTCTGCTTCTCGCCGGACGGGCGCACGCTGTACGCCAACATCCAGGACCCGGGCATCATGCTGGCCGTCACCGGGCCGTGGCGGCGCGGCCACTGACGCGGACGGGCGCGGGCGGCGGGCCGCCCGCGCTCACGGGCCTGCGGAAACCTCCGCACGCGAGGCCTCGGCCCACTCGGAGAGCAGGAACTCATACGCCTCCGAGGGCCACTCGCCGTCCACCCGGGTTTCGACGAGGTGCCGAATCGCCTCGTTCGCCTCGGCGGCGGACGGGCGGGCGGGACCCGCGGGTGTGAGTGTCTCGTGCATGGTTTCAAGGCTACGGGCGGACACTGACAGCCACTTACGGATGACGCGTGGCATCCATCACCCGGATGCGCCGCCGTGGCTGCCGGTGCCCGCCCACCTGCTCAGAGTGCCTGTGCGGCGGGCTTGACCATGCCGCGCACTGTGCGCGACTTCACAAAGTCGCCCATGGCCGTCATCTCCCACTCGCCGCTGAACTGCTTGATCAGCTTCGCCATCATCACGCCGGTCTGCGGCTCGGCGGAGGTCAGGTCGAAGCGCACCAGCTCCTCGCCGCTCGCCGCGTCGATCAGGCGGCAGTAGGCCTTCGCCACATCGGTGAACTTCTGGCCGGAGAAGGAGTTGACCGTGAAGACCAGGCCGGTGGCCTCGGCGGGGAGCCGGCCGAGGTCCACGACGATCACCTCGTCGTCGCCCGCGCCCTCACCGGTGAGGTTGTCCCCCGAGTGCTTGACGGAGCCGCCGAGGATGGACAGCTTGCCGAAGTAGCAACTGTCGATGTGGTTGCGCTGGGGGCCGTACGCGATGACGGAGGCGTCGAGGTCGATGTCCCGGCCGCCGAAGGCGGGCTCCCAGCCCAGGCCCATCTTGACCTGGGAGAGCAGCGGGCGGCCGCCCTTGACCAGGGAGACGCTCTGGTTCTTCTGGAGGGTGACCCGGCCCTTGTCGAGGTTGATCTTCCCCGCGCCGGCCGGAGCGGCCGGGGGCGCGGCGGGAGCCGCCGCCGGGACCGGCGCGGCCGGGGTGGGCGCCGTCGGGGTCGTGGCGCCGCCGAGCCAGGGGGAGGGCGGGTAGGAGACCGGCGGGGCCGGCGGCGCGGGCGGCGCCGGGGGTGCCGGCGCGACGGGCGGGGCGACGGCGGTGGCCGCGGGAGCCGGCTCCTCGTCCACGGAGACGCCGAAGTCGGTGGCGATGCCGGCGAGGCCGTTCGCGTACCCCTGGCCGACCGCGCGCACCTTCCACGCGCCACCGCGCAGGTAGATCTCGATGACGACGAGCGCGGTCTCGGAGCCCAGCTGCGGCGGGGTGAAGGAGGCGATCACGGCGCCGCCGTCGGCGCCCCGCACGGTGGCCGTGGGCTCGATGCCCTGGAAGGTCTGCCCGGCGGCGTCGGGGCTGGCCGTCACCACGATCCGCTCGATGCCCGGCGGCACCGCGCCGGTGTCCACGGTGATCGAGTCCGGCGCCGCACCCCCGCCGGACCGGTAGCTGACACCGGGGCCGGAGGGCTGGTTGAAGAAGATGAAGTCGGCGTCGGAGCGCACCTTGCCGTCGGCCGTCAGGAGCAGGGCCGATACGTCGAGCCGCACCGGCGCAGCCACGTCCACCGTCACACGAACGGCATTGAGCGGCAGGTTGGAACCAGGGGTCATAGCGGTCATGCCCGGAGAACGACCGGAGGGGCTTTGCCGTTCCCTTACTCTCGGGCCGGATTTCAGCGCCGGTTGCGGGGGTGGTTCCGGGCCGTGCGCTCGTTGCCGAACCTGTACGAGCCGGTCCAGCGGGCCATCACGAGCTGCGCGTCGCCGGACTCCACGCCGGCCAGGAACTTCTCGGCCCGGGCGCCGCGCAGGGTGGCGGCGGCGCGGCCCTGGCGGGTGATGACGAGGCACTGGGCGCCCAGTCTTCCGTACGTACGTGAATCCGTGCGGCTTCGGCATGCGGCGCAGCCTGCCCGCCCCGGGCGGGGCGGGCAACGGGTTGACGGCGGGGCCCCGGCCGAGCCTCCGCCGGCCGGGGTGCCGGCTTCGCTCAGCCGCCCGTGACCCGGCGCGGCAGCCCCAGCGGGTTCGCCTCGCGCAGTTCCGCCGGAAGGAGCGCGTCCGGCACCGACTGGTAGGCCACCGGCCGCAGCCAGCGCTCGATCGCGGTCCCGCCCACCGAGGTGGAGTGCGAGGTCGCCGCCGGGTAGGGGCCGCCGTGGTGCTGGGCCGGGGCCACCGCCACCCCGGTCGGCCAGCCGTTGACCACGATCCGCCCCGCCAGCCCCGTGACCTGCCCGATCAGCTCGGTGGCCGGGCCCGGCGCGCCCTGCGTCTCGGCGTCCGAGAGCTGGAGCGTGGCGCTCAGGTTCCCGGGGAGCCGGCCGAGCACCGCACCGGCCTCGCCCTGGTCGGCGTACCGCACGACGACCGTGACCGGACCGAAGCACTCCGCCAGGAGCAGGTCGTGCGCCCCGCCGCCGAGCAGGTCCCCGGCGGCCACGGTCAGGTAGCCCGCGCCGACGGTGTGCTCCCCGCCGGAGCCCGGGGTGACGGGCGCGTCGACGCCGGGCAGCCCGGCCCGCTCGCGCACCCCGGAGATGAAGTTCTCGCGCATCCGGTGGTCGAGCAGCACCCCGGGTTCGGTCTCCCCGAGCGCCTTGGTGAGCGCGGCGGTCAGACGGTCGCCCGCCGCCCCCTCGGGGACCAGTACCAGCCCGGGCTTCACGCAGAACTGGCCGACGCCGAGGGTGACCGAGCCCGCGAGTCCGGCGCCGATCTCCTCGGCGCGCTCGGCGGCCGCGGCCGGGGTGACGACGACGGGGTTGAGGGAGCCCAGTTCGCCGTGGAAGGGGATCGGCACGGGCCGGGCGGCGGCCGCGTCGAACAGTGCCCGCCCGCCCCGGATGGAACCGGTGAATCCGGCGGCGGCCACGAGCGGATGGCGGATCAGCTCCAGGCCGGCGTCGAACCCGTGGACCACGCTGACCACTTCGGCCGGGAGACCGACGGCGGTCGCCGCCCGGCGCAGCAGCGAGGCGCACAGCTCGGAGGTGGCCGGGTGGTCGGGGTGCGCCTTGACGACCACCGGGCAGCCGGCGGCCAGCGCGCTCGCGGTGTCCCCGCCGGGGACGGAGAAGGCGAGCGGGAAGTTGGAGGCGGCGTAGACCGCGACCACGCCGAGCGGCACCTTGTAGCGGCGCAGTTCGGGGCGGGGCGGGCTGAGGGAGGGGTCGGCGCGGTCGATCCGGATGTCGAGGTAGGCGCCCTCGTCCACGGCGTCGGCGAAGGCGCGCAGCTGGCCGGTGGTGCGGGCCAGTTCGCCGGTGAGCCGGCCGGGGCCGAGCGCGGTCTCGGCGTCGGCGGCCTCGATGACGTGCGCGGCGGCCTCGTCGAGCAGCGCGGCGGCGGCGCGCAGGAAGGCGGCGCGGACGGTGGCGTCGGCGAGCGGGCCACGGGCCGCGTGGGCCGCCCGTACGGCTTCGTCCACCTCCTGGGACGTGGCCTCCACCGCAACCTGCTCGCGCTGCTTCCCGGTGCGGGGGTCCACACTCCAGACTGGTGTCGTTGTCATGGCCCACTGCCTCCTGGATCGTTCAGTATTCTGAACGCGGTTCCGGTGGATGAATGATCATATCTGCTGCGGACTCTATTTCCGCGTCCTCCGCGTGACAAGAGGCGACCAGAGGGGAAGCAGGCGTATGACGACGACCGAGTCGGGGATCCCGGTTGCGGCGGCGCCGGTCAAATCGGCGGTACGGACCGTCCTGCTGCTGGAGCACTTCGCGGCCCGGCCCGGGCTGCACAGCCTGGCCGACATCCAGCACGACCTCTCCCTGCCGAAGTCCAGCCTCTACATGCTGCTGCGCACGCTGGTGAGCCTGGGGTGGGTGGAGACCGACGCGACGGGCACCCGGTACGGCATCGGCGTACGGGCCCTGCTGGTCGGCAGCTCGTACATCGACGGCGACGAGGTGGTCGCGGCGGCCCGGCCGACCCTGGACCGGCTCTCCGACGACACGACGGAGACCATCCACCTGGCGCGGATGGACGGGACGAGCGTGGTGTACCTCGCCACCCGGCAGTCGCAGCACTACCTGCGGCCCTTCACCCGGGTCGGGCGGCGGCTGCCCGTGCACTCGACGGCGCTCGGCAAGGCGCTGCTGGCCACGCACACGGACGACGAGGTGCGCGCCCTGCTGCCGAAGCGGCTGGAGGCCGTCACCGAGCACACCATCACCGACCGCGAGCAGCTCGTCGAGGAGTTGGCGCTGGTGCGGGAGCAGGGGTACGCGCTGGACCGGGAGGAGAACACGCTCGGGCTGTGCTGCTTCGGCGTGGCCGTCCCGTACCGGACGCCGGCCCGGGACGCGGTGAGCTGCTCGGTGCCGGTGGCCCGGCTGACGGCGGCGCACGAACAGGTCATCAAGGCGGCGCTGTTCGAGGCGCGGGACCGGCTGTCGGTGGTGACGCGCCGCATGTGAGGCGCCGCATGTGAGGCGGTGCGTGTGAGGGGCCGCATGTGAGGCGGTGCGTGTGGCGTGTGTGCCGGATGTGACTGGCTGCTTGGGGCGCGCCGCCCCGAGGGGGGTGGTGGAGTGTGTGGTTCCTCCCCCGGGTGGGGGAGACGGTTCCCCTGTGAGGGGGAGGTGGTGGGGGCGGTCGGCGCGGGACCGTTGGGTCATGAGCACACGAGCCGTTCGGACGGCATACGCGACGAGGCCGCCGGCCCCCGCTTCGGGGGCCGGGCGGCGGATCCTGGGGGCGGTGGCCATCGCGGCCACCGTGCCGTACCTGGCGCTGAAGGCCGCCTGGCTGGCCGGGAGCCGGATCGGGATACCGGACGGCAGCGTGCTTCTGGAGCCCGGGCCGTTCTTCGTCGCGGCCAATACCGTGACGCTGGCCATGGACGCGAGCGTCGTCCTGCTCGTCCTGGTGCTCACCAGGCCCTGGGGCATACGGGTGCCCGGCTGGCTGCTGGCCGTCCCGGTCTTCGTGGCCACGGGACTGCTGACCCCGATCATCATGGCGTTCCCGGGCCAACTGCTCATACGGGCGCTCGGCTTCGGGGCGGACCCGGCCTCTGCGGCCGCGCGCGAGCCGTTCCTGGACCCCTGGGTGTTCAACGTGGTCTACGGCGGCTTCATGATCCAAGGACTCGCCCTGGCCGGGCTGTTCGTGCCCTATGCGCGAGAGCGCTGGAGCCGGCGGTGGCAGGGCGTGACGGGGGCGCGGCTGCCGTCGTCCACGGGGGTGGTGGCGGTAGCCGCGGCCGCGGCCGGGGCGGCGGTCGCGGCGGTGTACGCGTACTGGGCCTTCGGCGGCACGGCCGGGCTGGGAGCGGAGCCGGCGGCCGCGCACTCCGCGGAGACGGGCGTGGTGGCGGTGGCCCACGCGATGTGCGCGCTCGCCGCCGGAGCGGGGGCGCTGCTGCTGGCCCGTGGCAGGGGGCTCCGGGCGTGGTGGCCGCTCGCCCTCGCCTGGGTGGGCTCGTCGGCGGCCCTGAGCTGGGGGGCCTGGGTGCTGATCGCCTCGCTGGGACCGCAGCCGGGCGGTGGCGAAGGGGCGTCCGCAGCAGCCCTGTTGGCCTACGCTGGCCAGATGATCACCGGATCGCTCGCCGCCGTCGTCCTCAGCCGGTTCCTCATATCCCGCCGCGAAGGATGACGCGGGGCGCCCTGAGCCGGCTGCTGGGGGCGCGGGCCCGGCTGCGCTGGGTGCACCTGGTCCTCGGCGGGGCGCTGCTGATGCCGTACTTCCTGCTCACCCAGGTGGGGGTGGGGATGGCGGCCGGCGGGGTCAATGCCCTCAGCTCCCTCCCCCTGACGCTCGCGGCCTATGTCGCGGCCCTGCCGCTGGTCGCGGTGACCGCCGTCTTCGGGCTGGTCCGGCCGCTGTCGGTGGTGGCCGTCCGGGCCATGTGCGGGGTGCCGGGGGAGCGACTGGCCGAGGGGCCGGCGCGGTCCTGGGCCGCGCGGGGGCGGACCTCGGCGTGGTGGACCCTGCACCTCGGGCTCGGCGCGCTGATCAGCGGGATGACCCTCGCGGTGCCGCCCATGGCGGTGGTGCTGATCACGCTGCCGCTCGTGAGCGGACTGCGGAAGGCCGAGCTCGGACTGGGCTGGTTCAGCACCGAGGCCGATCCGTACGTGGCCCCCCTGCTCGGGATCGGGCTGCTGGGCGGGCTCGTCCTCTGTGCCGCGGGGGCCGGGGCGCTGGTGGCCCGGATGGCGCCCGTACTGCTCGGGCCGACGGCGGCGGACCGGCTGGCCGCCGCCGAGGAGCGGGCCGCCGACCTAGCGGTGCGCAACCGGCTGGCCCGGGAGCTGCACGACGCGGTCGGGCACGCGCTGAGCGCCGTCACCCTCCAGGCGGTCGCCGCCCGGCGGATGCTGGAGCGCGACCCCGGCTTCGTACGGGAGGCGCTGGCCGCGATCGAGGACACCACCCGGCGGACGGTGGGCGAGCTGGACGCCGTACTGGGCCTGCTGCGGGACGGGGACCCGGCCCGGCCGGACGCCGCGCCCGCGCCGACCCTGGCCGTCGACCTCGACGGGCTGCTGGCCCGGACCCGGGCGGCCGGCGCCACCGTCACCGCGCACCAGGACCCCGGTCCCGCAGGGGACTGGGCGGGGCTTCCGGCCATCGCCTCCCGCGAGGCGTACCGGATCGTCCAGGAGGGCCTCAGCAACGCCCTCCGCCACGGCACCGGCCCGGTGGACCTGCGGATCCGGGTACGGGCCGGCCACGAGAACGGACACCGTGAACTGGAGATCACCATGACCAATGCGCCCGCCGCCGCCGGCGAACGGGAACCCCGCACCACCGGGGGCCGGGGACTGCGCGGCTCCGCGGAACGGGCCGCACTGCTCGGCGGCAGCGTCGAGGCCGGACCGTACGAGGACCGGTGGCGGCTGCGGGCCGTCCTCCCGCTCGCCGGAGGCGGCCGATGAACGCGCCGACCCCGCCGACCCCGCCGACCCCGCCGACGCCGGCGGCACAGGCGGGTCGTCCGCGGCTGCGCGTCGTGCTCTGTGACGACGAGCGGATGGTCCGCACCGCGCTGCGGGTCATCCTGGAGGCCGAGCCCGACCTGCAGGTCGTCGGCGAGGCCGCCACCGGCGCCGAAGCGGTCCCGCTGGTCCGCTCGCTGGCCCCGGACGTGGTGCTGATGGACGTCCGGATGCCCGAGATAGACGGGATCCGGGCCACCGAGCAGATCCTCGCCACCATGGCCGACCCGCCCCGGATCGTGGTCGTCACCACCTTCGAGAACGACGCCCACGTCTACGACGCGCTGCGCGCGGGAGCCGCGGGCTTCCTCCTCAAGCGGGCCGACCCCGACGAGCTGATCGGCGCGGTCCGGCTCGTCGCCCGCGGCGACTCGCTGCTCTTCCCCGCCGCGGTGCGCTCCCTCGCGGCCGCCCGCACGGCGGGCGGCGCCCCGCCCGCCACCGCCCCCTGGGTGGCCCGGCTCACCGACCGCGAGGCCGACGTACTGCGCCTGATGGCCACCGGACTGTCCAACCACGAGATGAGCGAGCGCCTCGGCGTCGGACCGCAGACGGTCAAGACGCACGTCGCGTCGGTCCTCACCAAGACCGGCTCCCGCGACCGCACCCAGGCGGTCATCGCGGCCTACGAGGGGGGCTTCATCATGAAGAAAAGCTGAGAACCCCGCCACAATCGGGGCAGAGCGGAACGGCCGGGGCCACTGAGACGTCCTTCTGGGGGATGAACAAGACGATCAGGCGTGCGTCGGTCTTCTGTCTGCTTCTGGTGCTGGCCCTGCTGGTCCGCGTCACCTGGGTGCAGGCATACCAAGGCCAGGCCCTCGCAGACGACAAGCACAACCGCCGGAACCTCATCGGGCAGTACGAGAACCCGCTGGGCAACATCATCGTGGGCGGGGAGGCGATCACCGGCTCGGTGAAGACCGGCGGCAAGGACTTCGGCTACAAGCGCACGTACGTCGACGGCCCCCTCTACGCGCCGATCACCGGGTACAGCTCCCAGGCCTACGGCACGACCATGCTGGAGGGCATCTACAAGAACGTCCTCAACGGTTCGGACAACCGGCTGAAGACCGTGATGGACACGCTCACCAACAAGCGGGCCGCCCCCGGCAACGTCCTGACCACCATCGACAAGGACGTGCAGAAGGCCGCCTACGACGCGCTCCAGGGCAAACAGGGCGCGGCCGTCGCCATGGACCCGAAGACCGGCGAGATCCTCGCCGTGGTGAACAACCCCTCCTTCGACCCGGGCACCATCGCCGGCGCCAACGACCAGGACGCCTGGGACGCACTCTCCGCCGACAAGGGCAAGGCCCTGGAGAACGTGGCGCTGCGCAAGCCGCAGGCACCCGGCTCCACCTTCAAGCTGGTCACCCTCGCCGCGGCCATCGAGAACGGCCTCGTCACCAACCTCGACCAGCAGACCGGCATCGCCGACCCGTACACGATCCCCGGCACCCGCACCCTGCTGCCCAGCGAGGCGGGCTCCGCGGCCTGCAACAACGTCTCGGTGCGCACCGCCCTGCGGCTGTCCTGCAACAACGTCTTCGCCGAGCTCGCGTCCAAGCTCGGCCAGGACAAGATGCGCGCGACGGCCGAGAAGCTCGGTTTCAACGTGCAGATCGACACCCCGGTCCGCACCAACCCGTCGAGCAAGTACCCGTCGAAGAAGATGTCGATCGACCAGGTCGCGCAGACGGGTATCGGCCAGTTCGACGTGCAGGCCACCCCGCTCCAGATGGCGATGGTGACGGCCGCGATCGAGAACGGCGGCAAGCTCGTCGCCCCGCACATGGTCTCCGAGGTCACCGACGGCAACGGCGACGTGCTGGAGAGCTTCAAGAACCCGAAGTCCCAGCAGGTGATGAACGAGAAGACCGCGTCCATGATCCGGGACGCCATGCGCACGGTCGCCACCGAGGGCGGCGGCAAGCCGGCCCAGGTGACGGGCGCCGAGGTGGGCGGCAAGACCGGCACCGCCCAGCGCGGTGTCAACAACAGCCTCGCCCCGCTGGCCTGGTTCACCTCGTACGGAAAGCTGGGCGGCAAGCAGATCGCGGTCGCCGTGGTGATCGAGAACTCGGACACCGACCGCTCCGAGATCGGCGGCGGCAAGCTGGCCGCCCCCATCGCCCAGAAGATGATGGAGGCGTGGCTGAAGAAGTAGCCGCGCCGCGGACAGGGCCGACGCGCCGGGAACCGAAGGGGTTCGCGGCGCGTTTGCCTTCCCGTGATCAGAGCCGCGGAGCCCGCAGACCTCGACGCCATCGCCGCCCTGCACACCCGGGCACGGGCCACGTACTACCGGGGCCACCTCCCCGAGCAGGCCTACGCGGGCGATGTCGAGTTCCGGCGGACGCGCGAGGGCTGGTCCCGGGCCGTCGCCCGTGACCCCGCCGAGGGCGCGGTGCTCTGCGCCGAACAGGGCGGCGAGCTCACCGGGGTCGCCGCCTTCCGCACGGAGCACGGCGAGACCACCCTCACCCAGCTCCACGTCGACCCGGTCCACTGGCGGCGCGGCACCGGGGCCGCCCTGCACGCCGCCTGCCTCGACGTCTGGCGCCGCGCGGGAGTCAGCCGGGTCCGCCTCGAGGTCTACGAGCACAACCTGCGGGCCCAGGCCTTCTACGCCGCCCACGGCTGGCGCCCGGACCCGTCCGCCTCCCGCGCGGGCACCCACCGCACCCTCTGGCTCCGGATCGGCCCCCCGCCCGCCGCGGACGGGGCCGGGGAGCCCGCGGGTGCTCCGGGTGCGGACGGCGCCGTTCGCGGAGAAGCTTGAAGCGACCGGCATTCCGTAGAGAGGACGCCCCATGTCCATGCTCGACAAGCTCAAAGGCCTGATCAAGGGTCACCCTGACCAGGCCCGCCAAGGAGTCGAGAAGGCCGGAGATGCCTTCGACACGAGGACCGGGAGCAAGTACCAGAGCCAGGTCGACACGGCGCAGCAGAAGCTCAACGACCAGATCGGCGGCAACGAGCCGCCCGCCCCCGGGGACCCCCGGCCGCCCCAGCGCTGACGACAGGCCTTTGGACCCGTATGCCCACGGGGACTGCGCCCGCTCACAGCGGCGGCGCAGTCCCCGCAGGCTGTCCGCCCGCCCGCCCCGCACGCCCGCCCGCCCCGCACACCCGCCCGCCCCGCACACCCGCCGCCCGTACGTCCGCTCTCCGCCGTGTCCGGGGAATGAGACGGAGCCCGGGGTGGTTGAAGGGGAAACTGTTTTGTCCCCTGAACCCGGAGAGTAGAAGGATCATGCGCGTCGAGATCTGGAGCGACATCGCCTGCCCCTGGTGCTACATCGGAAAGGCCCGTTTCACGAAGGGGCTGGCCGAGTTCGCGCACCGCGACGAGGTGGAGGTCGTGTTCCGGTCCTTCGAGCTCGACCCGGGCAGTGCCAAGGGGGTCACCGCTCCCGTCGTGGAGATGCTCGCCAAGAAGTACGGCCGCACCCTCGACGAGGCCCGCGGCATGGAGGAGCACGTCGCGGCCGGCGCCCGCGCCGAGGGGCTGGACTACCGGACCGAGGGTCGTGACCACGGCAACACCTTCGACGTCCACCGCCTGCTGCACCTGGCCGCCGCCCGGGGCCGCCAGGAGGAGCTGCTCGACCTCGCCTACCGGGCCAACTTCGGCGAGGAGCGCTCCGTCTTCGACCCCGAGACCCTGGTCGCGCTCGCCGTCGAGGCCGGGCTGGAGGAGGCCGAGGCCCGCGCCGTGCTCGCCGACGACTCCGCCTACGCCGCCGAGGTCCGCGCCGACGAGCGCGAGGCCGCCGAGCTGGGCGCGAACGCCGTACCGTTCTTCGTCCTCGACCGCCGCTACGGGATCTCCGATGGGCAGCCGGCCGAGGTGTTCACCCGGGCCCTGGAGCAGGCGTGGGCCGGGCGGGAGATCGAGGAGCCGGCCGCCGCGGCCGAGGCGTGCGAGCCCGAGGGGGCCTGCGCCGTCCCGCCGGCATAAGGATGACTTGGGGAGGGCGCAGATAATTCGGCAATGGACTTTGGGTCGTCCCTGGCGCAGAGTTGAAGGCATGGATCTTTCGCTCGCGGAAGCGACCCGTGCCGAGTTCGCCCACTCCACCACCTACCTCAACACCGCCAATTGCGGGGTCCTCCCGCGTTCCGCCGTCGCAGCCGTACGTGAGCTGGCCGAGGCGGCGGGGGCCGGCGTCCCCGCCGGCTTCGGTGACTTCGACCGCGTCAACCGCTCCCGGGAGGCCTTCGCCCGCCTCGTCGGGGTGGACGCCGAGCGGGTGGCCGTCGGCTCGGCCGTGTCCACCCACGTCGGCCTCATCGCGGCCTCGCTCCCGTCCGGCGCCGAAGTCCTGTGCCCGGAGGGCGACTTCTCCTCGGTGATCAACCCCTTCATGGTGCGGAACGACCTCAAGGTCCGCTTCGCACCACTGGAGTCCCTCGCCGAGGCCGTCGGCCCGGACACCGCCCTGGTCTCGCTGAGCGCCGTACAGTCCGCGGACGGGCGGACGGCCGACCTGGCCGCGGTGCGCGCGGTGACGGCGGCGAACGGGGCCCGGATGCTCGTGGACGCGTCCCAGGCGGTGGGCTGGCTGCCCTTCGACGCCTCGCCCTACGACTACACGGTCACCGTCGGCTTCAAATGGCTGCTCGCCGTCCGCGGGGCCTCGTTCATGACCGTCTCGCAGGAGGCCCAGCGCACCCTGACCCCGCTGCACGCCGGCTGGGTGGCCGCCGAGTCCATGTGGGACTCCACCTACGGTCCGATCCCGGAACTGGCCCACGGGGCACGCCGGTACGACGAGTCACCGGCCTTCCTCGCCTACCACGCGTCCGAGGCCTCGCTCGCCCTGATCGAGCGGATCGGCATCGAGGCCATCCACGCCCACGACACCGCCCTCGCGGCCCGCTACCGCGCCGGCCTCGCCCGCCTCGGCCACGAGCCCGTGCCCGGCGCGGCCGCCATCGTCTCGGTGCCGGGCCTCGCGGACCGCCAGCCCGGCCTGCAGGCCGCCGGCATCGCCACCTCGGCCCGCGCCGGATCCCTGCGGGCCTCGTTCCACCTCTACAGCACGGAGGCGGACGTGGACCGGCTGCTGGACGTCCTCTCCGCGCCCTGAGGCGGACGGCGCGCCCGGACGGCGCGCACGTACAGTGCCGCCATGAGCGATGTGCTGCACGTGAAGGGGCGGGTGCTGGTCGGGCCCGACGAGGTCCGCGACGAGCTCTGGGTGGTCGGCGGGCGGGTCTCGTACGAGCGCCCGCCCGGGGCCCGCGAGGTCACCACGGTGACCGGCTGGGCACTGCCGGGGCTGGTCGACGCGCACTGTCACGTG
This sequence comes from Streptomyces sp. NPDC029164, assembly GCF_055563995.1. Classification (NCBI taxonomy): domain Bacteria; kingdom Bacillati; phylum Actinomycetota; class Actinomycetes; order Kitasatosporales; family Streptomycetaceae; genus Streptomyces; species Streptomyces sp. NPDC029164. The sequence goes on from NZ_JBVHWW010000025.1 coordinate 97,511, forward strand.
GGACTCGACTCCCACGGCCCGGTCGACGCCGCGACCGCCGAGCGCCAGGCGCTCACCGACCGCGACGCCGGCACCCTCCTCATCCGCGACGCCGGATCGCCCTCCGACACCCGCTGGATCGACGACCGCGAGGACCTGCCGAAGATCATCCGGGCCGGCCGGCACATCGCGCGCACCCGCCGCTACATCCGCAATTACGCGCACGAGATCGAGCCGGCCGACCTGGTCGAGTACGTCGGCCGCGAGGCGCGGCGCGGCGACGGCTGGGTGAAGCTGGTCGGCGACTGGATCGACCGCGACGCCGGGGACCTGGCCGCCTGCTGGCCGCGCGCCGAGGTCGAGGCGGCCATCGCCGAGGCGCACCGGCTGGGCGCCCGCGTCACCGCGCACTGCTTCGCCGAGGATTCGCTGCGCGACCTGGTCGAGGCGGGCATCGACTGCGTCGAGCACGCCACCGGCCTCACCGAGGACACCATCCCGCTGTTCGCGGAGCGCGGGGTCGCGATCGTCCCGACCCTGGTGAACATCGCGACGTTCCCGAAGATGGCGGCGGGCGGCGAGGCGAAGTTCCCCCGCTGGTCGGCGCACATGCGGCGGCTCCACGAGCGCCGGTACGACACCGTACGGGCCGCCTACGACGCGGGCATCCCGGTCTACGTCGGCACCGACGCCGGGGGTTCCCTGCCGCACGGCCTGGTCGCGGCGGAGGTGGAGGAGCTGGTGAAGGCCGGGATTCCGCCGCTGGACGCCCTCTCGGCGACGGCCTGGGCGGCGCGCGAGTGGCTCGGCAGGCCCGGTCTCACGGAGGGGGCGCCGGCGGACCTCGTGGTCTACGGCGCCGACCCGCGGGCCGACGTGCGCGCGCTGGCCCAGCCGCTGCGGGTCGTCGTGAACGGCAAGGTCAGGGCCTGAGCCGTGCACCGGCGCCCTGTTGACGCCGCGTGACATCGGCGGCCCGTCGGTCGTTGAAGACGGCCGCACGGGCCGACTTCTTGTGAAAGGAGGGAACTCGCGTTCCTCCTGAGGCGCGGCAAATCGAATACATGCATAGAAACCATCCTTTGGAGTGAACTCACGTCAGGTTGCCGCCCGTTCACTCACCGTGCGTAAAAATTCCGGGGTCGAGGCCGTCGGCGCGCGCAATGTCCCCCATTGGCGGCGCGACGGCACCCATCTCCCCGGGGGTTCCACCACCTTGAACAGCAACACCTTCCGCATGCCCGCGGCCATCCTGCTCGCCACGGGAGCGGTGGCCCTCCTCACCGCCCCGCCCGCCCTCGCCACGGGAGGAGGCGGAGCCGGGGCGGGCGCCGAGGGCAAGGCCGGCGCCGTCGTCCTGCGCGCGGGACTGGACGTGGGCCTGCTCAACAAGACCGTGCACGTCCCGCTGAAGGCGACCCTCAACGAGGTCAGCGCCCCCGCGACGGCCGAGAAGACGGCGCTGACGGTCACCCTCGACGGGGTCGAGGGCAACAAGCCGGTCAGCGTCCTGCGTGCCGACGTGGCCACCTCCAAGGCGAGCGCGGACAAGAACCGGGCGGAGGCGGAGGCGAACCTCGCCAAGGCCTCGGTGCACGTGCCCGGGCTGCCCCTGCTCTCCCTCGTCGAGGTGGAGAAGGTCACCTCCAAGGCCGTCTGCGAGGCGGGCAAGAAGCCGGTGGCCAGCGCGAACGTCCTCGGGAAGGTGACGGCGCTCGGCAAGAAGGTGACCCTGTCGGCGGGCGGCCCCACCAAGCTGGAGGTCCCGGGCGTGGGCGTGGTCAACCTGGAGCTGTCCGGTACGCAGACCACCTCCACCACGGCCGCCGCGGCCGCGCTGCGCCTGAAGGTCTCGGTGAACCCGCTGAACCTGAACGTGGCTCAGGTGGACGGCGAAATCGTGCTCGCCGAGGCGCACTGCGAGACCCCGTCGGGCCCGGCGCCCTCATCCGCGCCGCCGGCGGCGGACCCGGACGTCAAGCCCCAGACCGGGACGGGCACCGGGACCGGAACCGGGACCGGAACCGGGACCGGAACCGGGACCGGCATCGCCTCCGGTGTCACCGCCGACGCCAACCTGGCCGAGACCGGCGGCGGTTCACTGACCCCGTACGTCGCGGGCGGGGCGCTGTTCCTGCTCGGCATCGGCGGGGTCGCGCTCCTGGTGACCCGTCGGGGCAGGGCCTCGTAGGACCGCCGGCCGGACCCGCCGGACCCGCCGGACCCGCCGGACCCGCCCGAGCCGCCCGAGCCGCCCGAGCCGCTCGGGCCACCGGGCCGCCGCCCCGGGGAGCACACGGAGGGGAGTGCTCAGTGGGTGGCGTGCTCCAGGCCCTGCCCGCCCGCGCCGCGCGACATCACGGCCTCGGTGACCTGCTGGTCGATCCGGTCGTACTCGCTCCGCTTCGCGGCGGGCAGGGAGGTGTCGGAGGCCGCGCAGGAGGCGCAGACGACACGGAAGGGCGGTCCCATGTCCGAGTACTGCGTGAGGTATTCGGCCTTCACCACCTCCCAGCGGCCGGGGTGGGCCGCCGCCGGGGCGAAGGTGAACCGGGGGACCGAGGACTGGTTGCCGCGGAGTTTGTCGGCCGGTACGAAGCTGGCGACCTGGTCGCCCATCCCGAAGACCACCCACGTGCCGTTGATCTTCTCGTAGGGCTGCGGCACGTGGTTGTGCGTGCCGATGATCAGGTCGATGTCGGGGAGGCCGTCGGCTGAGCGGGAGGCGGTCAGCGCCTGCGCCAGTTCCTTCTGCTGCTCGTCCGGCGCCGTCTGCCACTCGGTGCCCCAGTGCACGCTGAGCACCACCACGTTCGCGCCGCCGGCCCGGGCGGCGCGGGCGTCGGCGATGATCCGCTCCTTGTCGATCAGGTTCACGGCCCACGGCTTGTCCTGGGGGAGCGGGATGCCGTTCGTGCCGTACGTGTACGAGAGCTGGGCGACCTGCGCGCCGCCGGCCGTGAGCCGGGCCGGGGCCTTGGCCTCCTCCGCGCTGCGGGCCGAGCCGACGTGCGGGATGCCGACGCGGTCGAGGTGTTCCAGGGTGCGGGCGAGACCCTCGTAGCCGTCGTCCAGGGTGTGGTTCGAGGCGGTGGAACAGCCGTCGTACCCGGCGTCCTTGAGGGCGTCCGCCAGCTGGTGCGGGGCCTTGAAGGTGGGATAGCCCGTATAGGGGCCGCCGGGGCGCCCGTACGGTATCTCGTGGTGGCATATCGCCAGGTCGGCGGTGGAGACCAGGGGTTTGACCCCGGCGAGTATCTTCCGGAAGTCGTACTCCCCGGCCTTGTCCGCGTCGTCCGCCGACCGCTGGACGATCGACGGGTACGGGATGATGTCGCCGGTCGCCACGAGGGTGAACGGCCCGTGCCCCGGCCTGGCGGGGACGGGGGCCGTGGCGCTCGCCGCCGGGACGGGCTCGCCGCGGAGCCGCTGCTCCGGAGCCGCCGCCCTGCCGCCGTCGTCGAGGAGCCGCGGTGCGGCGAGGACCCCGCCGCCGATCACCACCAGCCCCGCCAGGCCGACCCCTATCCGCCCCGCCGCCTTCATGGACCGCCCCCGTCATCCGCTCGTCCCGCCATCGTAGGCGCGACCCGCACCCCCGGCCCGGCGACCGGGCCCACCGGCCCAGAGCCCCGGTTCAACGCGCGGCGAGCGCCAGGGCGTGGTCCAGGGCCTGGAGCAGCCGGCCCGTCGTCACCCGGTCCCGGACCGCCAGCCGCAGCCAGGAGCGGTCCAGCCCCGGGAAGGTGTCCCCGCGGCGGACCGCGAAGCCGAGGGCGCGCAGCCGGGTGCGGACCTCCGCGGCCCCCGCCACCTGGATCAGCACGAACGGCCCCTGCGCCACCCCCACGACCGTCACCTCGTCGAACTCCGCGAGCCCGGCCAGCAGATGGGCCCGGTCCACCGCGATCCGCCGCGCCGCCTCCTCCGCCTCGGCCAGCGCCGCCGGAGCCACACAGGCCTCGGCGGCCACCAGGGCCGGGGTCGACACCGGCCACAGCGGCTGCGCGGCCGCCAGCTTCGCGATCACCTCCGGCTCGGCCAGCACGTAGCCGATCCGCAGCCCCGCCAGCCCCCAGGTCTTCGTCAGGCTCCGCAGCACCACCAGCCCCGGCAGGTCCATCCGTCCCGCCAGGGCCTCCCTCTCGCCCGGGACGGCGTCCATGAACGCCTCGTCCACCACCAGGAACCGGCCCGGCCGGGCCAGCGCGGCCAGCGTCGCCGCCGGGTGCAGGACGGACGTCGGATTGGTCGGGTTGCCGATCACCACCAGGTCCGCGTCCTCGGGCACCGCCGCCGGGTCCAGCCGGAACCCGTCCGCCGCCCGCAGCACCACCCGCTCCACCCGGTGCCCCGCGTCCCGCAGAGCCGCCTCCGGCTCGGTGAACTGCGGATGCACCACCACCGGCCGTACGGCGTCCAGCGCCCGCGCGATCAGGACGAAGGCCTCCGCGGCCCCCGCCGTCAGCAGCACCCGCTCGACCGGCAGCCCGTGCCGGGCCGCCACGGCCGCGCGGGCCGCCCGGCCGTCGGGGTAGGCGGCGAGGTCCCCGAGGGAAGCGGCGATCCGCTGCTTGAGCCAGGCCGGCGGGGTGTCCGCCCGTACGTTGACCGCGAGGTCCACCAGCGCGGAGCCCGCGTCGACCACCTCGGCGTCCCCGTGGTGGCGCAGGTCGTGCGCGTGTGCCGTGGCCACCGCGCAGGTCGCCGCCACCGACCGCCGCTTGGGCACGAGGAGTTCCCCGCCCGTCGCGAGGGCCGCGGCCTCCGCCACCGAAGCGGTCCCGGCGGCGGTGCGCGCCGTGTCCGAGGGGTGCGGCACGCTGATCGCGGCCAGCTGCTCGGCGGGATAGCCGACGAGGGGCACGCCGAAACGTTCCGCCGCACCCGCGATCCCCGCCTCGCACACCTTCGACTCCACCGTGGCCAGGGCCGTCACCGCCTGCGCGGTCAGCCCGGCCCCCCGCAGCGTCTCCTCGATCAGGGCGCAGACCTCCGCGACGGACACCCCCGCGCGTCCGCCGACCCCGACCACCAGACGGGTCGTGTAATCGCCCACCGGGAGTCCTCCCTCCGTAGTCATCGTCACCCTCACATCACCGGCACGTCACCGGCACCCGTACCTCACCGGCAGCGGTACGGCGTCAACACTCCGATGCCCGCCACCCGCGCGCGGAAGTGCGCACGGGGCGCGGAGTCTGTATTCAGGGGCACATGGCCGTGATCGTGGCGTTGGGCGCGTTCCTGATGACCCTGGCGGGCGGATGGGCGGCGCAGCGCGTCACCGACCGCCGCCACCTCGTGCTGGGCCTGGCCGGCGGGCTGATGCTCGGAGTCGTCGGCCTCGACCTGCTCCCGGAGTCCATCCACGCGGCGGGCGACGAGGTGTTCGGCGTCCCGCTCGCCCTGCTGCTCTTCGTGGGCGGATTCCTGGTCGCCCACGTCGTGGAGCGGCTCCTGGCGGTCCGCCAGGCCGCGCACGGCGCCGAGGACGGCGCCCGTGTCCCGCAGGTCGGGCTCACCGCGGCCGCGGCGATGGTCGGCCACAGCCTCGCCGACGGGGTGGCCCTGGGCGCGGCCTTCCAGGTCGGCGGCGGGATGGGCGTGGCCGTGGCGCTGGCCGTCATCACCCACGACTTCGCCGACGGGTTCAACACGTACACGCTCACCCGCCTCTACGGGAACGACCGTCGCAAGGCCCTGATGATGCTCTTCGCCGATGCCGTCGCCCCGGTCGTCGGCGCGGCGTCCACTCTGCTGTTCACCCTTCCGGAGGAACCTCTGGGCGCGTACCTCGGGTTCTTCGGCGGTGTCCTGCTCTACCTCGCGGCCGCCGAGATCCTGCCCGAGGCCCACCACAAGCACCCCGCCCTGTCCACGCTGATGTGCACGGTGGGCGGGGTGGCCGGGATCTGGCTCGTGGTGGGCATCGCGGACTGATCTCACGGCCGGGCCGCCGCCGCTTCGACGAAGCGGAGCGCGACGGACGGCTCCGCCGCCCAGTGCGTGTGCAGGTAGCTGGCGTGCACGCCCTGCTGTACGAAGCCCTCGACCCGGCGTTCGGGGTGCGTGAACCCCCAGGCCGGCGCGGCACCGGCGCCCGGCTCGATCACCGTCCGGTGGAACTCGTGCCCGCGCAGCCGGGTGCCGTTGGCGGCGAGCGCGCTGTCCGACACCGCGACCGCCTCGCGGTACCCGAGCGTCAGCCGCTCCGACATCCGGGCGTCGGCGTCGAGCACCCCGCACATGGGCTTGCCGTCCAGCGACCGCGCGAGGTACAGCAGCCCGGCGCACTCGGCGGCCACCGGGCCGCCGGCCTCGGCGAAGCGGGCCACGGCCTCGCGGAGCGGTTCGTTGGCGGACAGCTCCGGCGCGTACACCTCGGGGAAGCCGCCGCCGATCACCAGGCCGGTGGTTCCGGCGGGGAGCGCCTCGTCCCGGAGGGGGTCGAAGGTGACGACGTCCGCGCCGGCGGCATGCAGCAGCTCGGTGTGCTCGGCGTAGGAGAACGTGAACGCGGGTCCTCCGGCGACCGCGACCACCGGCCGTCTCCTGGGGCTCCGCCCCGGACCCCGCGCCTCGAACGCCGGCGAGGCCGAAGCCGGAGACCAGGCCTCGCAGGCCAGTGACGGGGCCGTACGGGCCAAGGTCATCAGGGCGTCCAGGTCGCAGCCCTGGCGGACCTGCTCGGCCAGCGCCGCAACCGCGGCCAGCGCATCCGTGCGGCGTTCCGCCACCGGCACCAGGCCCAGGTGGCGCGAGGGCGTGGCCACCTGCGGAGCCCGCCGCAGGACGCCGAGCACCGGCATCCCCGCCTCCTCCAGCGCCTCCCGCAGCATCACCTCGTGCCGGTCGGAGCCGACCTTGTTCAGGATCACCCCCCCGAGCCGCACCTGCGGGTCGAACGACGCGAAGCCGTGGACGAGCGCCGCCACCGACCGCGACTGCGAGGAGGCGTCGACCACCAGCACCACCGGCGCTCGCAGCAACTTCGCGACCTGCGCCGTCGACGCCAGTTCGCCCCGGCCCGCCGCCCCGTCGTAGAGCCCCATCACGCCCTCGACGACGGCGAGGTCGCACCCGTCCGCCGCGTGCGCGAACAGCGGAGCCACCAGCTCCGGCCCGCACATGAAGGCGTCGAGGTTGCGCCCCGGCCGGCCGGTGGCCAGCGCGTGGTAGCCCGGGTCGATGTAGTCGGGCCCGGCCTTGTGCGGGGACACGGCGAGGCCGCGCTCCGAGAAGGCCGCCATCAGGCCCGTGGCCACGGTGGTCTTGCCGCTGCCCGACGAGGGCGCGGCGATGACCAGCCGGGGAACGTTGAACGAGGTCACCACTCGATGCCCTTCTGGCCCTTCTGGCCGGTGTCCATCGGGTGCTTGACCTTGGTCATCTCGGTGACCAGGTCCGCGAACTCCACCAGCTTCTCCGGCGCGTTGCGGCCCGTGATCACCACGTGCTGCGTACCCGGACGGTCGCGCAGGACCTCGATGACCTCGTCGACGTCGATCCAGCCCCAGTGCATCGGGTACGCGAACTCGTCCAGCACGTACAGCTTGTGCGTCTCCGCGGCCAGATCGCGCTTGACCTGCTCCCAGCCCTCCTTGGCCGCCTGCTCGTTGTCGAGCTGCGCGTCCCGCTGGACCCAGGACCAGCCCTCGCCCATCTTGTGCCAGGCGACCGCGCCGCCCTCGCCGGAGGCGCCGAGCACCTTGAGCGCGTTCTCCTCGCCGACCTTCCACTTCGCCGACTTGACGAACTGGAACACCCCGATCGACCAGCCCTGGTTCCAGGCGCGCAGCGCCAGCCCGAACGCGGCCGTGGACTTGCCCTTGCCGGGGCCGGTGTGCACGAAGACGAGCGGACGGTTGCGGCGCTGGCGCGTGGTGAGTCCGTCGTCCGGAACGACGGACGGCTGTCCCTGAGGCATTACGCGGCCCTCCTGTTGCTGTCGGATGTCACTGCGGTACGTACGTTCTTCACGAGCCCGGCCAGCGAGTCGGCCCGCAGCCCGTCGAGCGTGACGGCGGGTCCGCCGAGGTCGGCGGCCAGTACGCCCGCCAGCCCCAGCCGCACCGGCCCGGACTCGCAGTCCACGACCACCGAGGCGACGCCTGCGGCCTGCAGCAGCCGCGCGCTGCGCCCCGCGAGCTCCCGCGGGGTGCTGTCCGTCCGTCCGGCGGCGGTCCCGGCCGAGGTGGCCCGGCCGTCGGTGACGACGACGAGCAGCGGCCGGCGCGAGGGGTCCCGCAGCCGCTCGATCCGCAGCACCTCGTGGGCCTTGAGCAGTCCGGCGGCCAGCGGGGTGCGGCCGCCCGTCGGCAGCCGCTCCAGCCGGGCCGCGGCCGCGTCCACCGAGGAGGTCGGGGGCAGCGCCAGCTCGGCGGTGGCCCCCCGGAAGGTGATCAGGCCGACCTTGTCCCGGCGCTGGTAGGCGTCCAGGAGCAGCGACAGCACGGCGCCCTTGACCGCGCTCATCCGCTGTCGGGCGGCCATGGAGCCGGAGGCGTCGACGAGGAAGAGGACGAGGTTGCCCTCGCGGCCCTCCCGCGTGGCCTGGCGCAGGTCGTCCTTGCGAATGACCAGGCCGCGCCCGTCCCGGCCGCGGGCCCGCTGGTGCGGGGCGGCCGCGTGCACCGTGGCCATCAGGTGCAGCTTCGTCAGGTGGCCGCGGGGGCGCTGGGCGCCGGTGGTCCGGCCGTGGGCGGTGCGGGCGCGCGAACGCCGCCCGGCCGCGCCCTCGCCGAGCCCCGGCACGCTCAGCATCTTCGTCCGGAACGGCTCGGCGGCCCGTACGGCGGCCTGCTCGGGCCCGCCGCTCTCCTGGGCGGAGGGCTGCGGGGACTCGGGGGCGTCCGCGGGGGCCTCGGTGGGTCCGCCGGTGTCGGTGGAGTCCGCCGGGGCGTCCGAGCCGTGCGGGCCGCCGCCCTGCGGGGGCACCCCGCCACCGCCGTCGGGGCCACCGCCGTCGTCCGGGCCCTCGGAATCCGGATCGGCGTCCGGGTCCGGGTCCGGGTTCCGGCCGGGCTCCGGGTCCGGGTCGGGCTCGGGCTCCTCGTCGGGGAACTCGTCCAGGATCCGGTCGAGCATGTCCTCGTCGAGTCCGGGCGCGTCGAAGGGGTTGCGGCGCCGCCGGTGGGGGAGCGCCAGCAGCGCTGCCTGCCGTACGTCCTCCTTCCGTACGGAGGTCCGCCCGGCCCAGGCGGCCAGCGCGGTCGCGGTGCGCGCCATCACGATGTCGGCCCGCATGCCGTCGACCTCGAAGCCGGCGCAGGTCGCCGCGATCTGCAGCAGCGCCGTGTCCCCGAGCACGACCCGCGGGAGCAGCGCCCGCGCGGCCACCACCCGGGCGCGGACCTCGTTCTCGTCCCCGGCCCAGCGGGTGGCGAAGCCCGCGGGATCGTCCTCGTAGGCGAGCCGGCGGCGCACCACCTCCACCCGCTGGGCGGGCTCGCGGGAGGCGGCGACCTCGACCGTCAGCCCGAAGCGGTCGAGCAGCTGCGGGCGCAGCTCGCCCTCCTCGGGGTTCATCGTGCCGACGAGCAGGAAACGGGCCGCGTGCCGGACGGAGACGCCCTCGCGCTCCACGTACGAGGCGCCCATGGCGGCGGCGTCCAGCAGCAGGTCGATCAGGTGGTCGTGGAGGAGGTTGACCTCGTCGACGTAGAGGATCCCGCGGTGGGCGTCGGCGAGCAGGCCGGGCTCGAAGGCCTTCACGCCCTCGGCGAGGGCCCGCTCGATGTCGAGGGCGCCGACCAGGCGGTCCTCGGAGGCGCCGACGGGCAGCTCGACCATCCGGGCGGGCCGGGCGCGGCCGGGGCCGGGCTCGTGCGGGCCGTCGGGGCAGGCCGGGTCGGGCGCGCCCGGCGCGCACGAGAACCGGCAGCCGGGCACGACGTCGACCTGCGGCAGCAGGGTCGACAGGGCGCGCACGGCGGTGGACTTGGCGGTCCCCTTCTCGCCGCGCACGAGCACACCACCGACCGCCGGGCTCACGGCGTTGAGCAGGAGCGCCAGCCGCAGGTCGGCTTGGCCGACCACTGCGGTGAACGGGTAGGGCGTGCTCATGCGTTGCTCACTCCTTGGATGGTGGTGCGGACCGTTGCTGGGGCTCCGCCCCAGACCCCGCGCCTCAAACGCCGGCGGGGCTGTACTTCAGAGCGTCGGGGACAGCCCCGCGGGGCCCGGCGGCCCCTCACGGCGCGCCCGGCGGGAGAAAGGGGAGCCCCGCCGGGGCTCCGCCTTCGATGAGCCGCAGCAGCGCGTCCGTATCGGCGTGCTCCTCGATCAGGTCGCCCAGCAGGTCCAGTTGCTCTTCCCGCAGCGCGGAGAACGAGGTGTCCGGCGCCGGGACGAAGGCGCGCCCCGCGGCCGCCGCCACCTCACGGAGGAACGCCCGGCGGAAACCGTCCGACTCCAGCGAGCCGTGCCAGTGGGTTCCCCACACCGACCCGACCCGGCAGCCTTCCAGACCGCGTCCATGGTCATCGGAGATGAACGTCTCCCCGCCGAGGACCTCGGCCACCCCGTGGTGGATTTCGTACCCCTCGACCGGTTCCCCGAGCGCCGAGCCCACCGGCCGCGCCAGGGTCTTCTCCCGCTCGAAGCGGACCCGTACGGGCAGCAGACCGAGGCCGTCGACCTCGCCCGCCCGCGATTCGACCTCGTCCGAGATCCGCTCGCCCAGTACCTGGAACCCGCCGCAGATGCCCAGGACCGGCCGCCCCTCCGCGGCCCGCCGGACCAGGGCATCGGCGAGGCCGCGCTCGCGCAGCCACGCCAGGGCCTTCACCGTGCCCCGGGTGCCGGGTACGACGACCAGGTCCGCGTCGGCCAGTTCCTCGGCCCGGTCCACGAACCGCACCACGACGCCGGGCTCCGCCGCGAGCGCGTCGACGTCCGTGAAGTTCGACATCAGCGGCACCGCGCACACCGCGACCCGCAGCACGTCCTCACCCACGGGCGGTGCCACCACGGACTCCCGTACCGCGCCCCGCAGGGACACCCGCAGCCCGTCCTCCTCGTCGATGCCCAGCCCGTGCTGGAAGGGGAGGACGCCGTACGTGGCCCGCCCGGTCAGCCCGCGGAGCATCTCCATGCCCGGCTCCAGCAGCGAGACGTCGCCGCGGAACTTGTTCACCAGGTACCCGGCGATCAGCGACTGGTCCTCGGGCGACAGCAGCGCCGTCGTCCCGAAGAAGGACGCGAAGACCCCGCCCCGGTCGATGTCCCCGACCACGACCACCGGGAACCGGGCGGCCCGCGCGATCCCCATGTTCACGATGTCGGTCCGGCGCAAATTGATCTCGGCCGGACTTCCCGCCCCCTCGCAGATCACGGCGTCATACGTGCCCCGCAGCTGCTCCAGGCAGTCCGTGACGATGCCGAGCAGCCGCTCCTGCCTGCCGCCGTGGTAGCCGCGGGCGCTCATCTCGCCCACCGGCTTGCCCAGCAGCACCACCTGGCTGCTCTGGTCGCTGCCGGGCTTGAGCAGCACCGGGTTCATCAGCGCGGTCGGCTCCACGCGGGCCGCCTGGGCCTGCATCGCCTGAGCGCGCCCGATCTCGGCGCCCTCCCGCGTGACGAAGGAGTTCAGCGACATGTTCTGCGCCTTGAACGGCGCCACCTTCACGCCCTGGCGGGCCAGCCAGCGGCAGATGCCCGCCGTGACCACGCTCTTGCCGGCGTCCGACGTGGTACCGGCGACTAGGAGTCCGCCGCCGAGCTTCGCGCCGCTCATCGACGTCCCTTCCCTTTCCTGCCGGATGCGCCGGATACGCCGGATACACCGGATACGGCGGAGGCCAGCGTCCGGGCGGCCACACAGGCCCCGAGCGCCAGCCAGGTCACCTGTCGCGACAGCCGTACCGCCCGCTCGATGTCCGCGACCTCCACCGGCCGGCCGGCCCCGCCGTTCAGCACCGCCCGGTGCTCGACGCGGCCGCCGTACGCGAGGGTGCCGCCCAGCCGTACGCCGAGCGCTCCCGCGAAGGAGGCCTCGACGGGCCCGGCGTTCGGGCTCGGGTGCGCGGCGGCGTCCGCGCGCCAGGCGCGTACGGCTCCCCGCCGGTCGGGACCGGCCAGTACGGCGGCGGCGGCCGTCAGCCGGGCCCCCGGCCAGCCGGCCAGGTCGTCGAGCCGGGCGGAGGCCCAGCCGTAGCGCAGGTAGCGGGGGGACTTGTGGCCGACCATCGCGTCCAGGGTGTTCACGGCGCGGAAGGCCAGCAGGCCGGGGACGCCGCCGACGGCGCCCCACACCAGGGCCCCGACCACCGCGTCGGAGGTGTTCTCCGCGACCGACTCCACGACGGCGCGGGCCATCTGCTGCCCGTCCAGGGACTGCGGATCGCGCCCGCACAGGTGCGGGAGCCGCTCCCGGGCCACCTCGGTGTCCCCGGCGGTGAGCGCCCCGCCGATGGCGCGGGCCTCCCGGCCCAGCGAGGTGCCGCCCACGACAGCCCAGGTGGCGGCGGCGGTCAGGGCGATACGGACGGCAGCGGGCCGGGTGCGCACGGCGCGGGCGCCCAGCGCACCCACGGCGGCCGCGCCTCCGGCGCACACCAGCGTGTGCAGGAGGCCACGGGCGCGGTCGTCGCGCCACAGGGCGCGTTCGGCGGCGGCGGCGGCCCGTCCGAAGGCGGCCACGGGGTGCCCTCGGCGGGGATCACCGAGGATCCGGTCGCCGATCAGGCCCGCCGTGGCGCCGTACGCGAAGACGCGATCGGCACGCATGGTGGCAGGTATGTCCTCACTCAGGGTCCGCGCCCTGGTTCGACGTGTCCGGCGGCGAGAGTTCCTGGCTCCCGGGGCGCACGCGCGGCGTGCGCTCCCCGGTGACAGTGGCGGGACCGCGCCGGATTCGCACCGGACTTCCTCTCCATGCCGCCGTATTGGCTCGGGCAGTCCACCACGCACCGAGAAGGCCCGTCAACTCGCCGTTGACCTGCGGCGCGGCAGGGGCACGGGATGCGAAAAGCTCCCTCCGGGACAAATCCGGAGGGAGCCTTCACACCTGGTCGGCCGCGGGGCGGCGGATCAGGCGACGATCAGGTAGATCCCGTAGCCCACGGCTGCGGCGATGACCGCGAAGCAGGCGTACGCGCCGCTGCGGGCGAGGGTGGCGGTGCCGCCCTGCTCAGTGGCGGTCTCGTGCTTGGACAGGCCCACCAGGCCCAGGGTGAAGAGGGCCACGAGGGCGACGGTGGCGAAGAGGCTGACCCCGAAGACGGAGCCGAGCGCTTCCCAGTCGATCTTCATACTGCCACTTTCTGAATGTCCGGGTCTCTGGGTGTCTCTGTCTCGGTCAGACCGCGGCGGCCGGAGCCGCCGGGGTCTGCGTCGCGGCCGGGATGGTGGCCTTGAGGTCTTCGTCCGTGACCGCGGCGGTGGTGCCGGCGGCGGCGACGGTCGGCGGGACGGTGACCGCGGCGATCGCCGTGGTGACGACGCCCGGCTCCCCGGCGCCGGCCGGCTCCGCCTCGTTGACGTTGGTGTGGTCGACGACCTGGCGGCGCGAGATGAACCAGATGGCCAGGCAGGACCCGATCAGGAAGAGCGTGACCGCGGCGATGCCGACGTCACCGGCGCGCATGACCAGCTCGGCACCGGCCGAGACCAGCGCGGCGGCCGGCAGGGTCAGGCCCCAGGCGACGAACATGCGGGTCGCGGTGGACCAGCGGACCACACCGCCCTTGCGGCCCAGGCCCGCACCCATGACCGCACCGGAGCACGAGTGGGTGGTGGAGAGCGAGAAGCCCAGGTTCGAGGAGGCGAGGATGACGGACGCGGCCGAGGTCTGGGCGGCGAAGCCCTGCTGCGGCTGGAGGTCGGTCAGGCCGCTGCCCATGGTGCGGATGATGCGCCAGCCGCCCAGGTAGGTACCCATGGCGATGGCCAGACCGGCGGAGACGATGACCCAGACCGGGGGGTTCGCGTCGGGCGCGATGGCGCCGCCGGCGATGAGGGCGAGGGTGATGATGCCCATCGTCTTCTGCGCGTCGTTGGTGCCGTGCGCGAGGGAGACGAGACCGGCCGAGGCGATCTGACCGGCGCGGTAACCCTTGGCGGACGTCTTGTCGCCGACCTTGTTCCCCAGCTTGTACGTGACCTTGGCGGCCAGGTACGCGGCGATGCCGGCCACCAGGGGGGCGGCGATCGCGGGGATGAGGACCTTGGTGACGACGACGCTGCCGTTGACGGCGCCGATGCCGGCGGAGGCGACCGCGGCACCGATCAGGCCGCCCATCAGGGCGTGCGAGGAGCTGGAGGGCAGTCCGACCAGCCAGGTGACGAGGTTCCAGAGGATCGCGCCGACCAGGGCCGCGAAGATCACCTCTGGCTGGATGCCCTCTTCGTTGACGAGGCCCTTGGAGATCGTCTTGGCGACCTCCACGGACATGAACGCGCCGACGAGGTTGAGCACGGCGGACATGGCCACCGCCGTCTTGGGCTTGAGGGCGCCGGTCGAGATGGTGGTGGCCATCGCGTTGGCCGTGTCGTGGAAACCGTTCGTGAAGTCGAACACGAGAGCGGTAATGATCACGATCCCGAGGAGAAGCGTTATGTGCTCCATTTACCCAGGCTTCTGTTTGACGTCAGTGGCTCGGCGACCGTAGGCAACCTGGATGAACGGAAGGTGAACTGGCTCGGGCCGAGCGGTGTACTGGCCCGGGGTGTGATCGGGACATTCGTCCTGATTCTGACGTAGATAACTCGATAAATGCACGTCAAAGCCGGGTGAATGCACCCCTCCGCACCGGGGGCGGAGGCGGCCGGGCCCCCCGCCCGGACCCCGGAAAGAGACCTAGATCACCCCGCCCCCGGCGGTGGCGCGGCGACCAGCGGAGCGATCACCTCCGGTGAGCCGTCGGTGGCGCTCCGGTGGCCCTCCCCACGCTCCGCCGGGACACTGGAACGGTGCGTACCGCGACAGCAACGGCAGCGGCCGTCACCACCACCCTCCTCGGCGCCGGTGCGGCCGCGGTCGCGGTCGGCCGGTACGCCGCCGACGCGGCCCTGCGCTCCGAACCGGGGCGCCCGCTCCCCGGCGGGCAGCGGCTCAGTGTCCACTCCACCGCCACCGGCCGGGTCTCGCTGACCCGCTCGCCGGCCTCCCTGCGCCCGGGCACCTACGGCCTGGTCGCACCCGGGGTGCACGCCGTGGTCGGCCCCGTGGTCGCCGACGCCGACCACTACCCGGACACCGTCGTACGGCGGCTCCTCACCGTCAACCACGGCGCCCTCGCGCCCGGCACCCGCGTCACCCTCACGCCGCAGGTGTACGTCGGCAACCCGGGCACCGCCCTCGGGCTCGACCACGCCGACGTGGACATCCCCGGGGAGCTCGGCGCGCTGCCCGCCTGGTTCGTGCCCGCCGCCCGGGACACCTGGGTGATCACCGTGCACGGGCTCGGCGGCACCCGCGAGCACCCGATGGTGGTCATGCCCTTCCTGCAGCGCCACCAGCTGCCCGTCCTGGACCTGGCCTACCGCGGCGATCTCGGCGCCCCCGCCTCCCCCGACGGCATCGGCCACCTCGGCGAATCGGAGTGGCGGGACCTGGACGCCGCCATCCGCTACGCCGTGCGCTACGGCGCCCGCCGCGTGGTCCTCCACGGCTGGTCCACCGGCGCCACCATGGCCCTGCACGCCGCCGAACGCTCGGCGCTGGCCGACCGGATCTCCGGACTGGTCCTGGACTCGCCGGTGCTCGACTGGCACACGACCCTGCGCCGGCTCGCCGCGGCGCGCCGCACCCCCGCCGTAGTGCTGCCGCTGGCCGTCTGGGCCGCCGAGGGCCGCGCGGGGCTGCGCGCCGACCGCCGGCCGCCGGGCGCGGATCCCGGGGCCCTGCGCGTCCCCGTACTGATCTTCCACGGACCGGACGACACCCTCGCCCCCTGGGGTCCCTCCCGCCGGCTCGCCGCGGCCCGCCCCGACCTCGTCAGCCTGCACACCGTGCCCGCGGCCGGACACGGGGCCATGTGGAACGCCGACCCGGCCGGCTACGAGGAAGCCCTGCGCCGCTTCCTCACCCCCCTCATGTGAGGGCCTGTCATGTGAAGGCCGTGTGACGGACTTGTTCCTGCGGGCGTGTTGTCCCGGTCTGCACCGCGGGCAGGTGGTGGCAACGGCTGATTCCGTTTGGGCTTTCGGCCAGTGACGGGCGAGACTGCTTCCGTGACGTCCCGAAAGCCTGATGAGCAGTTGGCTCGCGACTCCAGACTCCGACTCGTCTCCCCGCGTTCCGTCGCCGCGGCACGCAAGGCGGTGACCGACCGACGCAGCCGGCCCGCCCCGAGGCCCCCGGCGGGCACCCCCGCCACGGCCGACCTCGCGAACCGGGCCCGGGCCTCGCTCGCCGACGCCGTACGCCTGACCCGCTGGGCCGAGCGCAATCTCGGCGCCGGCGACGGCGGCCGGCCCGCCCCCACGGGCGCCCTGCCGCCCTCGGACGTCGAACGCGCCGCCGGGGAACTGGGCCTGACGCACGGCCAGATCCGGGTCGGCTGGGACCG
Organism: Streptomyces sp. NPDC029164; assembly: GCF_055563995.1. NCBI lineage: Bacteria > Bacillati > Actinomycetota > Actinomycetes > Kitasatosporales > Streptomycetaceae > Streptomyces > Streptomyces sp. NPDC029164. Next base: position 114,004 of record NZ_JBVHWW010000025.1, read on the forward strand.
CGCACGGCTCGCCGGCCTGGTCGAGGTGCACGGCGGCCACGCCCGGCCCGGCTGGCGGCTGCGGGCCTGGGACCGCGACGACACCGCCGTACTGCGCGGCTGGGTCGCCCTCTTCGACGCCTGGTCGCTCGTCCACCCCGCCCCCGCCGACATCGCCCCCGCGGCCGTCGCCGAGGTCGTCGAGGCGATGCCCCAGCTTCTCTCCCTGCTCCAGCTCTCCGACGGCCCGGTGACCGTCCCCGACCTCCTCGACCTGCTCGGCCAGCGCGTCACCGAACTGCGCGACGAGCGGTGCGAGATCCCGTACGACGCCGAGCCCGCGGCGACCCGTACGGCCGCCCCCGGCGAACCAGAAGCCCCGGCCTCCGCCCCGGCTGCTGCCTCCGCCCCGGATCCGGACGGGCGGGAGCGCCCCGCGGCCGCCGAAGCCGGCTCCGCGGAGGCCCGCCCCGTCCCGGTCCCCCTCGCCCGGCTGCTGCGCTGGGCGCTCGGCGGACTCGCCGCCGTGGACGCCGTCACCCTCGGCCCCGCCCGGGCCGCGCTCACCCCGCTCGGCAGCTGGGCCGTCTGGGTCAAGCTGGAGCAGATCTGCGTCGCGGCGCAGAGCCCCGCCGGGAACATCGAGCAGTCCGCCGCCGCCATGCTGCACGGCTGCGCCCGCCTCACCCCCGGCCCGGCCCGCGCCGAGTACCAGGCCTGGCTCGCCGCCCGGCCCGTCGGCCACGCCGTCGCCGAGCTCCTGCAGGCCGCCCGCGGCGAGGACGCCCTGCTGCGCGGCCTCGCCTTCGAGGCGCTGCGCGTGGTCGGCGCCCCCGCCGAACCCGAGGTGCGCGCGACCGTGCGCGAGCCGGGCCTGCGCCCCTATGCCCTGCTCTGGCTCGCCGAGCACGACGGGGTCGACCCCGACGAGGCGCAGGACGTCCTCACCGCCGAGGAGTCGACCTGGCTGTGGGTGGACACGGCGGCCGCCATCGCCGACCACGGCGAGGCCGAGCTGCTGGCCCGCCACCTGGACTCGGCCGTCCGGACCACCGTCCCGCGGCTGCTGGACGAGGTCCGCGCCGTCGGCCATCCGCGCACCGTGCAGGTCCTGGTCGCGCTGGCCGCCGCCCACCCGGACCCGGCCCTGGCCAAGGCCGTCCGCCGGGCCGCCTTCCAGGTCCACACCGGCGGCGCCTAGGTCCGGGCCTCGTCGGGGCGCTGCGCTGAGGCGTCGTGCCCGGCCCGGCCCTGCCGCGGGGTGTCCGCCACGGCCCGTGGGCCGGCGGCACCCGCGTGCCCCCGGCCCGGGGTACGGCGCCGCGGGGTCTCAGACCTGCGGCGCGTACGTGCCGAAGCTCCAGATGTTGCCCTCGGCGTCCCGGGCCATGTAGTCGCGCGAGCCGTAGTCCTGGTCCTTGGGCTCCATGACGATCTCCACCCCGTGCTCGGCGGCCCGTCGGTGGTGGGCGTCCACGTCGTCGACCACGACATAGACCCCCGAGGGGCCGGCGCCCTCCATGGCCTTGCCGAAGACCCCGCCGGTGCCCTTGCTGCCCAGCATCACCATGCCGTTGCCGTAGGCCAGCTCCGCGTGCACCACCGAGCCGTCCTCACCCTCGTACACCGCGACCTGGCTGAAGCCGAAGGCCTCGGTCAGCAGCCGGATGGCCGCCTTCGCGTCGCGGTAGACCAGCGTGGGACAGATGGACGGAACGCCTGCCATGACGATCACTCCCTCTCGTGACGGTGACCCGCGTCACACCAGCATGGCAGGCGGCGCCGACAGTCAGCGGAAGGTGTTGCACTGGGCCATGTCGCCCGTGCGGTAGCCCTGGTAGAACCACTGCTGCCGCTGCTCGGCCGAGCCGTGCGTCCAGGACTCGGGGGTCACCCGGCCCTGGAACCTCTCCTGGATCCGGTCGTCGCCGACCGCGGCCGCCGCGTCCAGCCCGTCCCTGATGTCCTGGTCGGTCAGGTTCGTGATCAGCGGTCGCCCGGTGGACTCGTCCGGGGTGCGCGTCGCGTTGTGCGCCCACACCCCCGCGTAGCAGTCGGCCTGCAGCTCGACCTTGACCGCGTTGCTGTTCGCGCCCTGCCGCCCGTCCTGGGAGCGCTGGAGCGTGCCGAGCAGGTTCTGGATGTGGTGCCCGTACTCGTGGGCGACGACGTAGGCCTGGGCGAAGGGGCCGCCGCTCGCGCCGAACTTCGTCCGCAGCTCGTTGAAGAAGCCGAGGTCCAGATAGACCTGCCGGTCCGCGGGACAGTAGAAGGGGCCCACCGCCGAGGTGGCGGTTCCGCACGCGGTGTTCACCCGGCCGGTGAAGAACACCGTCGACGCCGGACTGTACTGGCCGCCGCGCCGGGCGAACTCCTGCCGCCAGAAGTCCTGGGTGCTGTTGACCACCGCGACCAGCCGGCAGTCCTCCCGCGCGTTCGCGTCCCGCCCCGTCCTGCACTCCTGCTGCACCTCGTTGACGGAGGACGCGGCCGGCCCCGGCTCCTGGTCCCCGGAGGACAGTCCCAGCTGGTCCGGACCCACACCGAAGAGCAGTCCCAGGACGAGCGCGATGATGCCGACGAGGCCGCCGCCGACCGTGGCCCTCCCGCCGGGGATGCGGCTGCCGCGCACATCCTTGACTTCGGAGGTGTCCAGGTTGGCGTTGTCGTCGAACTGCATCCCCGCACCGCCCTCTCTTCGTGGGACCGGGCGGGCCACGTGACCGCCCCTGCGGTGAGTATCGGCCCATTCCTCCCGGTACGCGCCCCGGCACTTCCCGGGTTCCTGGGCCGAACGGGGGGACGCGGCGGAGAGCCTCCCGGCCGCCGGGCGGTCCGGCCCGCGCCCGGAAACCAGTTGCACAACCCCGGTAGAATGTCTCCCATGGCAAATCTCCTCGCGGATTAGCGGCGTCGAAGCATCGCGTCCTGCCCCCCTTCCGCCGTCCCCACCCGCCCTGGAGTATTTCCGTGATCACCGCCACCGGCATCGAGCTGCGCGCCGGCGCCCGCATCCTCATCGAGTCCGCCTCCTTCCGTGTCGCCAAGGGCGACCGCATCGGCCTGGTCGGCCGCAACGGAGCGGGCAAGACCACCCTCACCAAGTGCCTCGCGGGCGAGGGACAGCCCGCCGCCGGCTCCATCGCCCGCTCGGGCGAGGTCGGCTACCTCCCGCAGGACCCGCGCACCGGCGACCTCGACGTCCTGGCCCGCGACCGGATCCTCTCCGCCCGCGGCCTCGACGTACTGATCAAGAAGATGCGCGCCAACGAGGAGCGCATCGCCACCGGCGCGGGCGCCACCCGCGAGAAGGCGCTCAGGCAGTACGAGCGCCAGGAGACCGAGTTCCTCACCAAGGGCGGGTACGCCGCCGAGTCCGAGGCCGCCACCATCTCCGCGGCGCTCAGCCTGCCCGACCGGGTGCTCGGCCAGCCGCTGCACACCCTCTCCGGTGGTCAGCGCCGCCGCGTCGAGCTCGCCCGGATCCTCTTCTCGGACGCCGACACGCTGCTCCTCGACGAGCCCACCAACCACCTCGACGCCGACTCCATCGTCTGGCTTCGGGACTACCTGAAGAACTACCGCGGCGGCTTCATCGTGATCTCCCACGATGTCGACCTGGTCGAGACCGTCGTCAACAAGGTCTTCTACCTGGACGCCAACCGCGCCCAGATCGACGTCTACAACATGGGCTGGAAGCTCTACCAGCAGCAGCGCGAGGCCGACGAGAAGCGCCGCAAGCGCGAGCGTCAGAACGCCGAGAAGAAGGCCGCGGCCCTGAACTCGCAGGCCGACAAGATGCGCGCCAAGGCCACCAAGACCGTCGCCGCGCAGAACATGGCCAAGCGCGCCGACCGGCTGCTCGCCGGCCTGGACGCCGTCCGCGTCTCCGACAAGGTCGCCAAGCTGCGCTTCCCGGACCCGGCGCCCTGCGGCAAGACCCCGCTGACCGCCGAGGGCCTCTCCAAGTCCTACGGCTCGCTGGAGATCTTCACCGACGTCGACCTGGCCATCGACAAGGGCTCCCGCGTCGTCATCCTCGGCCTCAACGGCGCCGGCAAGACCACGCTGCTGCGCCTGCTGTCGGGCACCGAGAAGCCCGACACCGGCACCGTCGTCCCCGGTCACGGCCTCAAGCTCGGCTACTACGCCCAGGAGCACGAGACCCTGGACCCGGAGCGCACGGTCCTGGAGAACATGCGTTCCTCCGCGCCCGACCTGGACCTGGTCGCCGTACGCAAGACGCTCGGCTCCTTCCTCTTCTCCGGGGACGACGTGGACAAGCCCGCCGGGGTGCTCTCCGGCGGCGAGAAGACCCGCCTGGCCCTGGCCACGCTGGTCGTCTCCTCGGCGAACGTGCTGCTGCTCGACGAGCCCACGAACAACCTCGACCCGGCCAGCCGCGAGGAGATCCTGGGCGCCCTGCGCACGTACAAGGGCGCGGTCATCCTCGTCACGCACGACGAGGGCGCCGTCGAGGCGCTGGAGCCGGAGCGGATCATCCTGCTCCCGGACGGCGTCGAGGACCTGTGGGGCCCGGACTACCGGGACCTGGTGGCGCTCGCCTGACCCCGGAGGGGGTCCGTCCGATCACGGTCCGGGCCTGCGGTGACCCTGATCCAGTTCCTTATGGATCATTCGGCTCAGGGGTGATCCATCATCTGAGTGAGACGGTCTCGTACCGTTGCGCGTCGTACGACGGCCCCGGCCGCACCCGTGAAGGTGCGCGACCGGGGCCTTTCGTTTTCCGCCGCCCCGCCTCTGACCTGGCAATTCCCGGTGGGGGCGGCGAAGTGTGACGGAAGTCATGCGGCGGAAGAGAAGATTCCGTTCTGCTCGTGTGTCCACGGCTTGAGAAATGCCGCCGGACCGACCTTGCTGAATGGGTGGCCAGGAAGCGTGGGAGGGGTGATCATGAGAAGTCCAGAGCGCACTTCCCATGAGGAGGCACGGGTGGCCGAGACTCTGAAGAAGGGCAGCCGGGTAACCGGCGCCGCGCGCGACAAGCTCGCGGCAGACCTGAAGAAGAAGTACGACTCCGGTGCGAGTATCCGGGCGCTGGCCGAAGAGACCGGCCGGTCCTACGGATTCGTCCACCGGATGCTCAGTGAGTCCGGGGTTTCGCTGCGCGGTCGCGGAGGCGCGACGCGCGGTAAGAAGGCGGCTACGGCCTGACCCCGGTCCCATCGGTTCCAACGCTCCAAGGCTCCAACGGCTTCACAGCTCACATGTTCCGACGTTTCCTTCGGTGACCCCCGGTCGGCTCCGTGGTCGACTGGGTGGTTACTGTGCAGTCACTTAGGCCGGGCTTGCGGCCGACTGCACACCGGAGGCATACACAGATGGCTCTGCTCGACAAGGACGGCGTACGACTCACCGTCGACGACACGGTCGCCACGGTGACACTGACCAATCCGGCCAAGCGAAATGCCCAATCCCCCGCGCTCTGGCGGGCTTTGGCCGAGGCCGGGAGGTCGTTGCCGGGCACCGTCCGGGTCGTCGTGCTGCGCGGTGAGGGCAAGTCCTTCTCCGCAGGGCTCGACCGGCAGGCGTTCACCCCCGAAGGCTTCGAGGGCGAGCCGTCCTTCCTCGATCTGGCACGTGGATCGGACGAACTGCTCGACTCCACGATCGCCGAGTACCAGGAGGCTTTCACCTGGTGGAGGCGTAACGACATCATCTCCGTCGCCGCCGTGCAGGGGCACGCGATCGGCGCCGGCTTCCAGCTCGCGCTCGCGTGCGATCTGCGCGTGGTCGCGGACGACGTGCAGTTCGCCATGCGCGAGACCAGCCTGGGCCTGGTCCCCGACCTGGCCGGAACCCAGCCCCTGACCTCCCTGGTCGGCTACGCCCGCGCGCTCGAGATCTGCGCGACGGGCCGCTTCGTGCATGCCGAGGAGGCCGAGCGGGTCGGCCTCGCCAACCTGGTCGTCCCGGCCGACGAGCTCGACGCCGCCGTCCAGGACCTCACCACCGCCCTGCTGGCCCCGCCGCGGGACGCCGTGATCGAGACCAAGGCACTCCTGCGCGCCGCGCACTCGCGTCCGTACGACGACCAGCGCACCGCCGAGCGCGCCGCCCAGGCCCGCCGCCTGCGCGACCTTGCCGGGCTGTCCGACTGACGTGTCGGGGGCTCCGCCCCCGCCCCCCCCCCGCACCCCCCCCGCGCCTCGAACGCCGGCGAGGCTGGATCTCGCCGGCGTTCGAGG
>NZ_JBVHWW010000025.1:120200-133808 GCF_055563995.1 Streptomyces sp. NPDC029164
CTCCCCCTTCAGCGCTTACGATTGCGTGGTGTCCCCCATCCGGTGCTCCCCCCCCCCCCCCCCCCCCCCCCCCCCCCCCCCCCCCCCCCCCCCCCCCCCCCCCCCCCCCCCCCCCCCCCCCCCCCCCCCCCCCCGCGTACGGATCCGGCCGAGCGGCGCAGTCCGAGCGCGCGAACGCGGCCACGCGCTTAACGTGGTGCGGAGTGAGTCCGACTCCGCACGCGCGAAAGGGCACGCCATGACCGAATCCTCATCAGGCGGCGGTGGCTCCGCCAGGGAACCCGGCGACCGGGGACGCACGAGCATCTCCGACGGCGTGGTCGAGAAGATCGCCGGGCTGGCCGCCCGCGAGGTGGTCGGCGTACACGCCATGGGCAGCGGCACCGCCCTCTCCCGTACCTTCGGCGCCGTCCGCGACCGAGTGCCCGGCGGCCAGAAGGCCTCCGTCAGCCGCGGGGTCAAGGCGGAGGTCGGCGAGGTCCAGACCGCCCTCGACCTGGAGATCGTCGTCGACTACGGCGTGTCGATCCGCGACGTGGCGCGGGCGGTCCGTGAGAACGTCATCTCGGCGGTCGAGCGGATGACCGGCCTGGAGGTCGTCGAGGTCAACATCGCCGTCAGCGACGTCAAGCTGCCCGATGAGCCCGACGAGGAGCCGGAGACCCGTCTCCACTAGCCGCAAGGAGCCGCAATGAGCATGGCGATCGCCGGCCTGTTCGCCGGAATGGCCCTGGCGTTCGCCGGGTACTTCGGCGGTTTCGGCGCCTTCCTCCTGGTGGCGGCCCTCGGCGCCCTCGGGTTCGTCGTCGGGCGCTTCCTCGACGGGGACCTGGACGCCGGGGACCTGTTCCGCCGCCGTGACGACCGGCGCGGGTGAGGGGCCGATGAGCACCACGCAGCCCCGGGCCACCCCGCCGCGGGTGGCCGCCGCCGACCGCGGATCCACCCTCATCGCCGATCGGGTCGTCGCCAAGATCGCCGCCCAGGCCGCCAGGGAGGCCCTCGCGGCCCCCTCGGGCGCGCCCCCCCACGCCACCGTCACCGTGCACCACGACATCGCGCGGGTACGGGTGAGCCTGGAGCTCGTCTACCCCTCCGACGTCGCCGCCCAGTGCGCCGCCGTACGCGCCCGGGTGGCCCTGCGCGTCGAGGAGTGCGCGCAGATGTCCGTGCCCGAGGTGGACATCGAGGTCGAACACCTGCACTCCGCCCACACCCGGACCGCCGCGGGGCGGGACCGGCGGCTGCGGTGACGGCCCCCGCGCCCGCCCCCGGCCGCGCCCACCGGTTCCGCTCCGCCCGGCGGGTGCCCGCCGCGCTCACCGCCCTGGCCGTGCTGGGGGTGGCGGGTCTGTTCCTGTACGACCTGGCCGCCGTACGGTCCGGCCGGCCCGCCATGAGCTGGCGCCGCGAGCTCGCCCACCGGCTGGAGACCGCGACCCCCGCCGACCTGCCCGTCCAGCTGACCGGCGCGGCCCTGGCCGTGGCCGGGGCGGTCCTCCTGCTGCTGGCGCTCACCCCCGGGCTGCGCCGGATCCTGACCATGCGGACGCCCGGCCAGGGCGCGGCGGTACACGCCGGGCTCGGCCGCAGGGACGCTGCGCAGGTCCTGCGGGACCGGGCCATGGAGGTGTCCGGGGTGCGCTCGGTCCGGGTCAAGGTGGGCCGGTCCCGCGTCGGGGTGCGGGCCACCTCGCACTTCCGCGAGCTGGACGACGTACGGGCCGACCTGGACGCCGTGCTCGCCGTCGGCATCGAGGAGCTGGGCCTCGCGCACCCGCCGCGGGCGCGCGTACGGGTCAGGAGGTGAGCGGGATGCTCGGGGTGGTGAACCGGACCCTGCTGGCGGTGGCCGGAGCGGTCCTGCTGGCGGCCGGGGTCGTGCTGCTGACGGGCTGGTGGCCGCTGCACGGGCGGCACGCGCCGCTGCTGACGGCCCAGACGAGGCACCGGTACTGGCACGCCGACGGCTGGTGGTGGTGGGCGGTGCTCGCCGGGCTCGCGGTGGTCGTGCTGCTGGCCCTGTGGTGGCTGCTGTCCCAGCTGAGGCGCCCGCGGCTGCCCGCGGTGGTCGTGGACACCGGGGACGGGGCCTTCGCCCTGCTGCGCGGGCGCGCGCTGGAGGAGGCGGTGGCCGCGGAGGCCGGCGCGCTGGAGGGCGTCGCCGGCTGCCGGGTCGCGCTGCGCGGGCGGCGCGGCTCGCCCGCGCTGCGGGTCGCGCTGGAACTGGAACCCCACGCGGTCCCCGCCGACACGCTGGCCGCCGTGGCCGGCCCCGTCCTCACCCACGCCCGTACCTCGGCGGGCCTCGCCGAACTCCCGACGGAGGCCCGCCTCAAGGTGACGTCACACCGGGCGCAGCGGGTCACTTAGCCCGGAGGCGCGGAGCCCCACGGCGGGTCAGAAGCCGTGGCGGGAGCCGCCGTCGACCGGGAGCATGACGCCCGTCAGGTACGAGGCGGCCGGGGACAGCAGGAAGGCCGCCGTGCGGCCGAACTCCTCGGGGGCGCCGTAACGCCGCAGCGGGATGCGGGACTCGTTTCCGGCGCGGGCCGCGTCGGCGTCACCGCCGAGCGCGTCGAGCTCCCGCACGCGGTCGGTGTCGATGCGCGCCGGGAGCAGGCCGACGACCCGGATCCCGCGCGGGCCGAGCTCCACCGACAGCGACTTCGCGAAGCCCGCCAGGCCCGGGCGCAGACCGTTGGAGATGGTCAGCCCGGGGATCGGCTCGTGGACCGAGCCCGACAGGACGAAGCCGATGACCCCGCCCTCGCCCAGCTCGGCCGCCGCCGCCCGCGCGAGGCGTACCGCGCCCAGGAAGACCGACTCGAAGGCCGCCGACCACTGTTCGTCGGTGTTGTCGGCCGCGAAACCGGGGGCCGGGCCGCCGACGCTGATGAGGATGCCGTCGAAACGGCCGAAGCGCTCGCGTGCGGTGGCGACGAGCCGCCCGGCCACCGCCGGATCGGAGTTGTCCGCCGCCACCCCCACGGCGTTCGGGCCGAGCTCGGCGGCGGCGTCGGCCGCCCGCTTCTCGTCCCGGCCCGTCACGAGGACCTTCGCGCCGTCGGCGGTCAGTTCGCGGGCGGAGGCGAAGCCGAGGCCGCGCGTGGCCCCGGTGACGATGTAGACACGGTCCTTCAGTCCAAGATCCATGCCGACACGCTACGCCGTCGCGGGCTCCTGTTCGACGGCTTCGGCCTTGGCCGCCGCTTCCTCGCGGTCGCGCTTCTCCCGCCGTACGAGGACCACCCAGCCCACCGGCACCGCGGCCGCGAACAGCCACCACTGGACGGCGTACGCCATGTGGGGCCCGATCGAGTCGTGGTCGGGATCGGCGACGGTCTCGGGGCCGGCCTCGGGTGAGGGGTCGGTGAGCTCCAGGTATCCGCCGAGGACGGGCTTGCCCAGGTACTCGGCCTGCTGCCCGCTGTTGATCAGCATGACCTGGCGGTCGGGCAGGCCCTTGCGGTCCTTGATGCCGCTGCCGCCGCTCGTCTCGTCGGCCTTCAGCCGGCCGGTGACGGTGACCTCGCCCGCGGGCGCGGCCGGCACCGGCGGGTAGGCGCGGGGGTCGTCGCCGCCCGGCACCCAGCCCCGGTCGACCAGGACCACCCGGCCGTCGGAGAGGACCAGCGGGGTCAGGACGTGGAAGCCGACCTTGTCGTCGTTGTCGGTGCGCATCCGTACGACGACCTCGTGAGCGGAGTCGTACGTGCCGGTCGCGGTGACCGCACGCCAGAAGTCCGCGCGGGGGACCTTGTGGCCGGGTGAGGTGACCTCGGTCATGGGGACCGGCTTGGCCCGCAGGTTCGCCTCGATCAGCTGGTTCTGCGCGACCCGGTGCTCATGGCGGTGGTACTGCCAGAACCCGAGCTTGATCATCACGGGGATGAGGGCGAGGGTGATGAGGGTGAGGCACACCCACTGCCGGGTCAGCACAAAGCGGTACACGCCCACGACGGTACCCCCAGCGCGGAGGACCCCGGCGGCCGGGTGGCCGTCCGGGGTCACGGGGTACGGGATCGGGGTACGGGATCGGGGGAGGGGTGAGGGGAAGGACGAGGGTGAAGGACGAGGGGGAGGGGTGAGGGGGAGGACGGGGAGTCAGACGTGGTCGACGATGCCCACCTTCCCTTCCGCGCGGGCGCAGTGCGCCCCGCAGAACCACTGCCCCGAGACCTCGACGCCCTGACCGATGATCGAGACCCGGCAGTGCTCGCAGACGGGCGCCATGCGGTGGATGGCGCAGGAGAAGCAGTCGAAGACGTGCACGGCGCCCTGCGCGTGCACCTCGAAGGACATGCCGTAATCGTTTCCGCAGACCTCACAACGTGCCATGCGCCGAATGCTGCGCACGGCGGGGGAGCGGAACAAGATCCAGCGGGGTGAGTCGCCGCGCCTGCACCCGGCCGGCGCAACGGCACTTCCCCGTCCACGTCCACGTCCACGTCCACGTCCTCGTCCCCCGCTCCGGTCCCCGCCCGGCGCTCGGGCTCAGCACTCCGCCGGGGCCACGTCCCGCAGCAGCTGGGTGAAGGCGGCCTCGTCGACGACCGGCGTCCCGAAGGACTTCGCCTTGACCGTCTTCGACGTCGCCGAGTCGGGGTCGTTCGTCACCAGCAGGCTGGTGAGCCGCGACACGCTCGTCGCGATGTGCAGGCCCGCCTCGACCGCGCGGTCCTCCAGCAGCTCCCGCTCCACCGAGGTGTCGCCGGAGAAGGCGATCCGCATGCCCTGCTTCAGCGGCTCGCCGTCCTTGTAGCGCCCCGGATTCGGGTGCGGGCACGGCGGCCGCTTGCGCGAGGGCCGCCAGCCGCTGCCCCGGTAGGAGGACTGGTACCCCACGCGCGGGGCGGCGGCCGAGTCCGACCACTCCGTCAGCGGCCGGCACTCCAGCAGGGGCAGCCGTACGCCGCCCTGCGCGGCCGCGTGCAGCGACGGACGGAAGGCCTCCGCCAGTACCCGGGCGTCGTCGAGCGCGTGGTGGGCGCGCTGCTGGACCACGCCGAAGTGCGCGGCGAGCGACTCGAGCTTGTGGTTGGGCAGCGGGAGGTTCAGTTCCTTCGACAGGGCGATGGTGCACAGCCGCTGACGGACCGGCGCGGTCTCGGCGGCCCGCGCGTACTCCCGGGCGATCATCTGCCAGTCGAAGATGGCGTTGTGCGCGACCAGCACCCGGTCCGCGAGCCGGCCCGCGAACTCCCCGGCGATGTCCTTGAAGAGCGGGGCGCCGGCGAGCACCTCGCTCGTCAGCCCGTGGATCCACACCGGTCCCGGGTCCCGCTGCGGGTTGACCAGGGTGTACCAGTGGTCCTCGACATTGCCCTGCGCGTCGAGCCGGTAGACGGCGGCGGAGACTATCCGGTCGTCGCGGGCGAGCCCGGTCGTCTCCACGTCGACGACCGCGTACCCCTGTGGGTAGGCGGTCGGCCACGTCGTCTCTGCGGTCGTACGGTCGTCGAGCATGGTCACAGAGGATATCGGCCCCGACTGACAGCCGTTGCCGCGATGTCCCCCCGGCCCGGCTCCGCTCCCCGTTCGCCGGCGCTCACGGTCCGGGTTTCAGCAGGGCGGTCGTCAGGGCGCGTACGGACAGCAGGAACAGGCGTTCCGGGTCGGCCGGGCGGGCCAGGGCGCGGGCGAGGGCCGGGTCGTGGGGGGCCGCGGCCGGGTCCCAGAGCTCGCTCTCGGCCGGGGACTGGGCGGGGGAGCGCTCACGGTTGCGCTCGACGAGCAGGAACCCGACGATCTGGAACTGGATCGCGCGCACCGCGTCGGCCGCGCGGGCGCCGCGCAGTCCCGCGGCGTGCACCTCGTGGACGAGCGCCTGCTGCGCGGGCAGGAACATCCGCTCCGTGAGGCCGCGCTCGTGGACCATCGCGATCAGGTGCGGGCGCTCGCGCAGTTCGCGGCGCAGGGTCCGGGCCACCGACAGGATGCGGTCGGCGGGGGTGCGGCCGACGGGCCTGATCGCGCCCATCTCCTCCACGGTCCGCCGTACGAGGGCGTCGAGCAGCGATTCGCGGTTGCCGACGTGCCAGTAGATGGACGTCACCGCGGTGCCCAGCTCCGCGGCGAGCTTGCGCATGGTGAGGGCGGCCGGACCGTGCTGCTTGACCAGGGACGCGGCGGCGTCCAGTACCTCGTCGCGGGTCAGCGTTGATCTGGCCATGGTTGCGGGTCGCCGATCTGTCGGAGTGTCAGTTCCGTTGGTGCGCGGGTCTTTACCCTTCATCGGCGGCGGTGTAACTGTGTTACAGAACCGATTCCGCTCAATGACGAGGGATGGGGCGACACATGGCACGCGTACGGTACGGAGCGCGGACCGAGGCCGAGATCGCGGCGTCGCGCGAGAAGAGTTCCAAGCTCCCCGACATCTGGTCCACCGGCGTGGTGGCCGTCTGGGAGAGCGACCCCGACGTCGTGGCGGCGGTCCTGCCGCCGCCCCTCAAACCGGCCGACCGGCCCCTCGTACGGGCCAACATCAGCAAGGTCGACCTGCCCGGCTACCCGCTCGGCGCCGGCTCGGTGGCCGTCGCCGCCCAGCACGGCGGGGTCGAGGGCTGGTATCCGCTGGTCATGCCGATGACCCACGAGCGCGCCCTGATCGGCGGCCGCGAGGTCTTCGGCGAGCCGAAGAAGCTGGGCGAGGTCACCGTCGAACGCGACGGCCTCGTCGTCCGGGCCGTCCTCGCCCGGCACGGGATCGCCTTCGTCGAGGTGCGCGGCGCGGTGGACCGCGCGCTGCCGCTGCCCGAGCCCACCCAGAAGACCGACTTCTACTTCAAGTTCCTTCCCGCCGTGGACGGTTCGGGCTTCGACGCCGACCCGGTCCTCGTCCACTGCACGCGCAACGAGAAGTTCCGCAAGCTGGAGCACATCACCGGGGACATCGTCCTGCGCGAGTCGATGTTCGACCCCATCGCCGACCTCCCCGTCCGCCGGATCGTGGAGATCACCATCGGCGAGAAGACCACCGACCAGAAGGGCCGCGTCGTCGAACGGGTCAGCGCCCAGGCCCTGCTCCCGTACATCCACCAGCGCTACGACGACCCGATGCAGATCCTGGACGGCCCGCCCGAAGGGAGCGTCTGACATGCGGATCGAACCCGGACAGGTGGCCGTCGTCACCGGAGCCGCCAGCGGCATCGGCCTCGCGATGGCCCGCCGCTTCGCCGCCGAGGGACTGCAGGTGGTCCTCGCCGACGTGGAGGAGGGCGCCCTGCGCAAAGCCGCCGACGACCTCACCGCGGACGGGGCCAAGGTGCTCGCACGGCTCGTCGACGTCAGCGACCGCGACTCCGTGACCGCGCTGGCCGACGCGGCGTACGAGACCTTCGGCACCGTGCACGTGCTCTGCAACAACGCGGGCGTCGGCTCCGGCGCCGAGGGCCGGATGTGGGAGCACGAGCCCAACGACTGGAAATGGGCCTTCTCCGTCAACGTGTGGGGCGTCTTCCACGGCATCCAGGCCTTCGTCCCCCGCATGATCGCGGGCGGCGCGCCCGGTCACGTCGTCAACACCTCCTCCGGCGACGGCGGCATCGCCCCCCTGCCCACCGCCTCCGTCTACGCCGTCACCAAGGCGGCCGTGGTCACCATGACCGAGTCGCTCTACGCCCACCTCAAGGCGGAGGGCGCCGCCGTCGGGGCCTCCGTCCTCTTCCCCGGACCGCACATGCTGCGCACCGGACTGTGGGAGTCGCACCGCAACCGGCCCGAGCGGTACGCGAAGCAGCGGCCGCGCAAGTCCCCGTACCGCAGCCTCGACCAGTACGAGGCGGCGATGAGGAAGGCCGGTCACGAGGTGGACTTCACCCCCGTCGAGGAGGTCGCCGAGCACGTCCTCGACGGCATCCGCGCCGACCGCTTCTGGATGCTCCCGGCCAGCGAGCACAGCGACCGCCAGATCCGGGCCCGGTCGCAGTCGATGCTCGACCGTGCCAACCCCGCCTACCTGGAAAGCTTCATCCTCGACTGAGGGGCGTTCGTCGTGAGCGACATCGTGAGTGACCTCGTGAGTGACACACCGTACGAAGATCCGTACCTGATCATCTCCTCCGACTGCCACGCGGGCCTGCCCACGGAGCAGTACCGGCCCTACCTCGACTCCCGCTTCCACCCCCGGTTCGACGAGTTCCTCGGCGAGCGCGACGCCCGCCGCGCGGAGGCCACCCGGCTCGGCGTCCGCAACGAGGCCTTCGCCGAGAAGTGGTTCCACGACCACGAGGAAGGCCTGCGGGGCGGCTGGGACACCGGGCAGCGGCTGAAGGAGCTCGACGGCGACGGGGTCGCCGCCGAGGTCGTCTTCCCCGACGCGGACGCCGTCGACAGCCAGACCGCGGCCCCCTTCGGAGTGGGCCTCGGCCTCTCCGGCGACCAGGACCCCGAGCTCGGCATGGCGGGCGCGCAGGCGCACAACCGCTGGCTGGCGGAGTTCGTCTCGGAGAACCCCGAGCGCCACTGCGGGGTCGCCCTGCTCCCCATCACGGGCGAACCGTCGAAGGTCGTCGCCGAGATCCACCGGGCCAAGGAGTCCGGGCTGGGCGCGCTGATGATCCCCGCCATGTGGGTGGACAAGGCGCCCTACCACGACCGCCGCTACGACCCCGTGTGGGCGGCGGCGGCCGAGACACGGATGCCGATCGTCACCCACTCCGGGTCCTCGCCGCGCCACGAGTACGGCGACCACCTGGGCATCTTCGTCTCCGAGGTCACCTGGTGGCCGGCCCGCCCGCTGTGGTTCCTGCTTTGGTCGGGGGTCTTCGAGCGCCACCCGGGCCTCAAGTTCGGCGTGGCGGAATCCGGCTGCTGGTGGCTGCCGAACCAGCTGTGGTTCATGGACCGGCTCTACCTCGGCGCGCACGGCGGCAAGAAGCTCTCCCCGTTCGAGGAGCTGAAGCGGCCGCCGAGCGAGTACCTGGACCGCCAGGTCTTCGTCTGCGCGACGAACACCAAACGGCGCGAACTCGCCCAGCGCTACGAGATCGGCGTGGACAACATCCTGTGGGGCTCGGACTTCCCGCACCCGGAAGGCACCTGGCCCGACACCCGGAACTGGCTGCGCAAGACCTTCCACGACATCCCCGTCGACGAGACCCGCCGGATGCTCGGACTCGCGGCCGCCGAGGTCTTCGGCTTCGACACGGAGAAGCTGGCTCCCGTCGCCCGCCGGATCGGCCCCACCCCGGCCGAGCTGGGCCAGTCCCCGGACCAGGCGGCGGTGGCGGCCTCCTGGGCCCGCTCCCGCGAGACGGGCCGCCACTGGCTCACCGGCGGCGACTTCCCGGTACTGGGGGTCTCGTGATGACGGACGACCAGGACCGCTACACGGTCATCTCGGCGGACTGCCACGCGGGCGCCGACCTGCTGGACTACAAGCCGTACCTGGAGAAGCGGTACCACGACGACTTCGACGCCTGGGCCGCCGGCTACGTGAACCCGTACGAGGACCTCCTCGCGGACACGGCGGACCGCAACTGGAACTCCGCGCGGCGCCTCGCGGAGCTGGAGGCGGACGGCATCGTCGCCGAGGTCGTCTTCCCCAACACCATCCCGCCGTTCTTCCCCAAGGCCTCGCTGATGGCGCAGCCGCCGACGGCCGCCGAGTACGAGATGCGCTGGGCCGGCCTCCAGGCGCACAACCGCTGGCTGGCGGACTTCTGCGCGGACGCGCCGGGCCGGCGTGCGGGCGTGGTGCAGATCCTGCTCAACGACGTGGACGCGGCGGTGAAGGAGATCCGCCGCACGAAGGAGGCGGGCCTCACGGGCGGCATCCTGCTGCCCGGCGTCCCGCCCGGATCCCCGGTCCCGGAGCTCTACTCGGCGGCGTACGACCCCATCTGGGCGGTCTGCGACGAGCTGGACGTGCCGGTCAACCACCACGGCGGTTCGGCGTCGCCGCCGCTGGGCGACGAACCGGCCGCCCGCGCGGTCTTCATGGTGGAGACCACGTGGTTCTCGCACCGCGCCCTGTGGCACCTCATCTTCGGCGGCGCCTTCCGCCGCCATCCGGGCCTCAAGCTGGTCCTGACGGAGCAGGGATCCGGCTGGATCCCGGGCGTGCTGGAGATGCTGGACTACTACCACGGCCGCCTGGTCGCGGCCTCGGCGACGGCGGAGGCCAAGTTCGGGGCGGGCCTCGCGGAGTCGATGGGCAGCGGCCCGAGCGAGGTCTGGCGGGAGAACTGTTTCGTGGGGGCCAGCTTCATGCGCCCCCACGAGGTCCCGCTCCGGGACCGGATCGGCCTCGACAAGATCATGTGGGGCAGCGACTACCCGCACGACGAGGGCACCACCCCCTTCTCCCGCGAAGGCCTCCGCATCGCCTACGCGGGCCTCCCGCGCGAGGAGGTCGCGGCGATGGCCGGCGGCAACGCGGCCCGCGTCTACGGCTTCGACCTCTCCCTCCTGGACGCCCTCGCGGCCAAACACGGCCCCCTGGTGTCGGAGATAGCCGAACCCCTGACGCACACCCCGCCGCAAGCCACCAGCCCGGCCTTCGCCAAGGGGGGCTCGGTGCGGGTCTGGTGACGTCTCCCTCCGGGGCGGCTCACGGCACGAACGTGATCCGCCCCGGAGGGAACGGCCCGGCGCCGAGCACGTCCGCCCCCCGGCCGCGACCCTCTCGCGAACCATCGGTAACCCCGATGGATACCGATCGGTAACAACCTCTAGCGGTGCCCCCGGAGGCGCCTCTATGGTGCGCTCATGCCGAACCTGCCCGATGTCGTGCTGTGGTCCATACCGGCCTTCGTGCTGCTCACCGTCCTGGAGGTGGTGAGCTACCGGATCCATCCCGACGAGGACGCGGCCGGGTACGACACCAAGGACGCGGCCACGAGCATCACCATGGGGCTCGGCAGCATCGGCTTCGACCTGCTGTGGAAGATCCCGGTCGTCGCCGTCTTCACCGCGGTCTACGAACTCACCCCGCTGCGGGTGCCGTTCCTGTGGTGGACCGCCCTGCTGATGTTGCTCGCGCAGGACTTCCTCTACTACTGGCAGCACCGGCTCCACCACGTCATCCGCATCCTGTGGGCCTGCCACGTGGTGCACCACAGCAGCCGGCGGTTCAACCTCACCACCGCCCTGCGCCAGCCCTGGACCAGCGCCACCACCTGGTGGTTCTACCTCCCGATGGTGGCCCTCGGCGTGCACCCCGCGGCGATCCCGTTCTGCTACGGACTCAACCTCCTCTACCAGTTCTGGGTCCACACCGAGCGCATCGGCAAGCTGCCCCGCGCCTA
Source organism: Streptomyces sp. NPDC029164 (assembly GCF_055563995.1). Classification (NCBI taxonomy): domain Bacteria; kingdom Bacillati; phylum Actinomycetota; class Actinomycetes; order Kitasatosporales; family Streptomycetaceae; genus Streptomyces; species Streptomyces sp. NPDC029164. The sequence continues at coordinate 131,453 of NZ_JBVHWW010000025.1, forward strand.
CGAGTACGTCTTCAACACCCCCTCCCACCACCGCGTCCACCACGCCTCGCAGGGCGGATACCTGGACCGCAACTTCGGCGGGATCCTGATCGTCTGGGACCGGATGTTCGGTTCCTGGGTGGGGGAGACGGAGCGGCCCGTCTACGGGCTCACCAAGAACATCGACACCCACAACCCGCTGCGCGTGGCCACCCACGAGTACGCGGCCATCGCGCGGGACGTGCGCGCCGCCGCGAACTGGCGCGAGCGCGCCGGACGGGTCTTCCGCGGCCCCGGCTGGCAGCCCGCCGCCCCGGCCGCCGCCGCCAAGGCCCCCGCTTCCGTCCCTGCCGCGGAAGCCGCCGCCGTGAACGCCGCCGCCGCCGACGCCCGGCCCTCCGTACGGGAGACCTCCGCGTGAGCACCGCACCGTCCCCGGAACGCCCGGCCCCTTCCCGGGCAGCCGGCCGCACGCCGGCCGGCCGGGACCGCCTCGGCCGCCTCGCCCTCGCCGCCTTCGCCGCGGCCACCGCCGTCGACCTCGTCTCGCTGCTGGCCGACTGGCACCTCGGGCACCTCATCGCCAAGCCGCTGCTGATGCCGCTGCTCGTCACCTATGTGATCACCCGCGGCGCGCCCCGGCTGCTGGTCGCCGCCCTGCTGTTCGGCTGGGGCGGGGACCTGGCCCTGCTCTTCGACGCCGAGCCCGCCTTCCTCGTAGGCATGGGCTCCTTCGCCGTCGGGCACGTCTGCTACCTCGTCCTCTTCGGCAAGCGGCCCGCGAACCCGCTGCTCGGGGGCGCGTACGCACTCGCCCTCCTCGGGACCGTCGCCCTGCTCTGGTCCGACCTGCCGGCCGACCTGCGGATCCCGGTCGCCGGCTACAGCCTGCTGCTCACCGCCATGGCGTTCCGCTCCAGCGCCCTCGGCCCGCGGGCCGGGATCGGCGGGGCGCTGTTCCTGCTCTCCGACACCCTCATCGCCTCCGGGGTCGCCGAATGGCCCCAGCTGCCCCGCCCGGACTTCTGGATCATGGCCACCTACGTGGCCGCCCAGTACCTCCTGGCCACCGGTTCCACAGCCACCCGGGAAGCAGGCGTACCGTAGGACGGTCCTCAGTCGTACAAGACTGAACAACCCCGAGCCGGAGGACTGCACCACCATGCGCGCCACCGTCATCCACGCCCCGCACGACATCCGTGTGGAGGAGGTGCCCGACGCTGCGATCCAGCGCCCCGAGGACGCCGTCGTCCGCGTCCTGCGCGCCTGCATCTGCGGCAGCGACCTGTGGGCCTACCGCGGCGAGGCAGAGCGCCGGCCCGGCCAGCGGATCGGCCACGAGTTCCTGGGCATCGTCGAGGAGACCGGCTCCGACGTGTCCGGCGTGCGCGCCGGCGACCTGGTCGTCGCGCCGTTCATGTGGTCGGACGGCACCTGCGAGTACTGCAAGGAGGGCCTGTTCACCTCCTGCGACCACGGCGGCTTCTGGGGCTCGGTCGGCCACGACGGCGGCCAGGGCGAGGCCGTCCGGGTTCCGCACGCCGACGGCACCCTGGTCAAGCTGCCCGCCGAGGCCGTCTCCGACGACCACCTGCTGACCGGTCTGCTGGCGCTCTCCGACGTCATGGGCACCGGCCACCACGCCGCGCTGGGCGCGGGGGTCCGCCCGGGCTCCACGGTCGCCGTCGTCGGTGACGGCGCGGTCGGCCTGTGCGGTGTCCTCGCCGCCAAGCGCCTGGGCGCCGAGCGGATCATCGCGCTGGGCCGCCACACCGTCCGTACGGACGTAGCCAGGCTCTTCGGGGCCACCGACGTCGTCGCCGAGCGCGGTGAGGCCGCCGAGGCGGCCGTGCGCGAGCTCACCGGTGGCCGGGGCGCCCACGCGGTCATCGAGGCGGTCGGCACCGAGCAGTCCATGCGCACCGCCGTGAACATCACCCGCGACGGCGGGGCCGTCGGCTACGTCGGCGTCCCGCACGGCAGCGGCACCGGCCTCGACCTCGGCGTGATGTTCGACCGCAACATCACCCTGCGCGGTGGCGTGGCCCCCGTCCGCGCGTACATCCCGGAGCTGCTGGAGGACGTGCTGAGCGGCGCGATCGACCCGTCGCCCGTCTTCGACCGTGCCGTGTCCCTGGACGAGGTCCCGGACGGCTACCGCGCGATGGACGACCGCAGCGCGCTCAAGGTGCTGATCAAGCCCTGACCGGATGACCGGATGACCGGACGACCGGTGAAACGGACGGGTGGGGGGGGGGGGGGACCCCCCCCCCCCCCCCCCCTCCGGGTCTTCTCCCCTTTCCCCCAGGTTTCCTCCCCGCCCCTCGCGCGTCTACCCCCCCACCACCCCCGTACCCCCCCCCTCCCCCCCTTGCCT
>NZ_JBVHWW010000026.1:0-119194 GCF_055563995.1 Streptomyces sp. NPDC029164
GTGTCCCTCCTCCCTTCCCCCCCCCCCCCCCCCCCCCCCCCCCCCCCCCCCCACCACCCACCCCCCCCCCCCCCCCCCCCCCCCCCCCCCCCCCCCCCCCCCGCTGTTCTCTGTTCAGGCCTCGACGTACGCCACGATCGTGATCGTCCGCAGGGCAGTCACGTAGTAGATGACCCGTACGCCGTCGATCTCGTCCGCGTAGTCGCGCAGCAGGGTGCCCGGTACTTGGCTGCCAAGTTCGGGGTTGACGCTGATGGCGACGATCGCTCGGTCCAAGCGGTGCGTCTCGTTCGCGGTCAGTTTCGTGAGCTGAGTGAGGGCCGGCTCGACCATGACGACACGCGAGCGGCGTCCGGAAGCGTCAGGCGACACGGGGCTGCTCATCAGCGAGGCGGGCCAGGTGAGCATCGCGGGCGGTCTCCCACAGGACGCCGGTCTCCGGAGCGGGGTAGCCGTTCGCGGCAATGTCCTCCAGCACCGAGGCGAGGACATCGACCTTCGCCCGCTGCTCGGCTGCGTACGCGAGCACCGACGCGGCAGCGTGCTCGTCGAGGGGCAGGCGTTCGGGCACGGGCGCGGTGGCCGGCTTCTCGCTCATCCGGGACTCCTGGACTGTCATCTGGCGTGGTGTCACCACGGTATCGCCCGCCCGCGCAGGCCGGGATCCGCTCCGGCGAAACGAAAAGCCAACAGAGGCGACGTTGCGTTGCGTGTCGTCACCGGTCCCGGTCCTGGGCGGTCAGGAGCAGAACCAGGGCGGTGGAGCGGGTGGTCCCGAGCCCGGTGGCCACCGCCTCGGCGGACACGCCGCCGTCACACAACGCGCCAGCGGCTTCCCGGCCGACGCGGGTCGCGATCCGCTCCAGCACGCCGACGGCGCGCAGCGCCGCCAGCGGCGCGTCTGCGGCCGTGGCCGTCAGCTGCTCGGCGACCTCGACCAGGAGGGCGGCCAGCGGCTCGGGCAGCGGTACCGCCTTGTCGCGCACCAGGGACAAGTGGGCGTTCCAGTCCGCGAGCGGCCCGGACAGATCAACGTCAGCCTCGTACAGGGGCTGGTCGCCAATCGAATCCCATTCCAGGGGGTACTCCGCGGCGCCCCGCCATCCGCACGCGCACACCGCCCGCAGGGCCTCGGCGCGTGGGCGGCGGTGCCGGCCGTCGTAGGCCGACCAGTGCGTGGTCGACGGCACGTCCGAACCGCTCCCGACATCGAAGTACACCGGACCCGGCTCACCACCATCAACGAGGACACCCACCGCGCCCGCGTGCGCGTCCCCGAACTCCACTGTCCACCAGTCCCACTCCACCAGCACACCACCCTCCGACGCATTCCCGCCCGCCACCCTGCCCCGCCCACGCCGCCGCCCACACCCCTATCGACCCAACAACGGACGTCGTTGAACCCGCCCGGACATGCTGCGGTCACGAGCAGCCGAGGAGCACGACAAAGGGGCCGCCACCCGTCGAGGCGGCGGGCCTCATCTCCGGGCTGTCCTACGGGGCGGGCGTGAACTCCACGTCCGTGTCACCGCAGCCAGCTGCGATGTCCAGCAGCCGGTCCCGCTCCGCCTCGTCGACCGCGAGGCCCCACCGGAGCTTCGTCGCGGTCCACTCGGCGCCGTACCGGCACAGCGCATCCGGCGCCGGCGGCAGCCACTCCGCCGGGTCCTGGTCCGCCTTGCTCCGGTTCGAGCGGGCCGTCACCGCGACCAGGGAGGCCGGCTGGCCCTGGTCGTTCGCGTACGTCTCACGCCTTTGTGCGGTCCACGAACTGGCGCCCGAATCCCAGGCCTCGGCGAGCGGGACCATGTGGTCGATGTCCAGTGCCCCGGCCGGCGTCACCTCCCGCTCGTCGTAGTACGACCACCAGGTCCCGCCGGTCAGGGTGCAGCCCGGCCCGATCTCCGGGTACACGACCGCCTCGGCCAGGAGCACCTCGGCGCGGGTGTTGCAACCGTCGGCCGGGATGTCGCCGGCGTTCCAGTGACGGAAGGAGGTCCGCTGGTAGCCGGTCCGGTCCTCCACCGCCAGCGGCAGCGAAGACACCGCGACACCAATCGGCAGCACCTGCGGCACTCCGGCCGCGGCCGGAGCCGGAGCGGCGGGTTGTGCGGCCGCGTGCGCGGCCGTGGGCAGAGTCAGAGTCAGAGTCAGAGTGAGGGCGGCGGCCGCGACAGCGGACCGCTTCATGATCATCATGTGCCGGTTGTACCGGCCGTCGCACCGTCAGCAACAGGCCACCCTGGCGTGGTTCACCCGCCCGAGCACGCCGGTTCACCGGGGAAACGCCACTGCACCCGCCCCCGCCGGGTCAGCCGGCGGCCGCCGCTGGCCCCTCGCCGAACCTGGGTACGTCTTCGAGCCCCACGTCCAGGCGCAGCCTCTGAAAACGGAGTGGGTGGCGGTAGACGCCTCCGTGGTCGATGGCGCGATCCGCGCTGACCTCGGCGACCAGGGCTGGGTGGACGAGGGTGGTGTCGAGGACGTCGCGGCTCCCCCACGTCGCGGAGAAGCGCACGCCCTCCCATGGGTGCTCGGGTGCGGCCGCGGTCAGGTGCTCAGCGACCTGGCGGGCGGCGTCCGGGCGCAGCGGTACCGTTCGGCCGACGGCGCGCAGCCGGCCGTCCTGGTCGTGGCGGCCCAGGACGAGGAGCTGCGGGCGGGTCAGAGTGCCGGTGATCGCGCGACGATCGCCTCCGTGGTGTCCCGCCTCCTGACCTTGGTCCACCCCCGGTATCCGGGCAGATAGCGGCCGTTCAGGGGCTTGACCAGGATCCCCTCCACCCCGAACACGTCCGTCCAGGACTCCAGCCACTCCCGCGCCTTGGCCAGGTCCGTCGTCATCGAGCACAACGTCCACGGCGCGGTCAGGGCGTGCTCAGAGAACAGGTTCTCCAGCAGCGCGCGAGGAGCTCCTGGCCGTCCTGCTGCAAGAAGTCGAAGGCGACGAAGTAACCTCCACCATCAAGGTGCCCCGCCTCGCGAAGCTGCTGCGGGTCCAGACCCCGGCCGACCACGGCCCGGCCAGCCCTGGCGGCCTGGACCCTGCCTGAGAGAACTCCGCCCGTCCGCCGGACCGTTCGCAGGCTGCGCCAAGGGCGAGCACCAGATCGGCCACCGCATGCCCGGTGTCGTGCCCAGCGCATGGCGCCAGATCGAGGAGGACTAAAAACCTTTCCGAGCCTTCCCGTCGCCGCCTGCTCGAGCGAAGCCTTCGGACACAGAAGATGCGCTAAAGGTTGAATTGGAAAATTATATTCGACGAGACAGATTGATCTGGGAGAGGTTCACTGGAGTCAGGGGTTGCCTGTAGAACCGTTCCGCAGAAGGCGGCAGGTATGAGTCACACATCCCGTATGCGTAGGCACACACTTGTGGTCCCAGCCGCAATAATTATGGCCTTCACCACCTTTGGGGCTCCCGCCCAATCCGCCCCGAACTACAAGTGGGAGGTATCGGGGCGCGTCTCGTTTTACATATCGGATTACGAAGAATTCGGCGACAATGAAATCTGCACTAAGAGTTACGAGTTCGCTCATAATGGACGCGGCCAACTTCCCCAAAGCAACTGGTGGTACGCGAAGTGCGGCGGGGAAATTAGGGCAGAAATCCACTACACCATACAGAATTTCTCTCGCACAGCCGAAGTGACCGGTCAGGTCAAGTTCTATGAAGGAACGAGCGAGGACACGCGAGATTTGGACGGCGGCTACCCCATCGGGCTCACCCTCCCAGAAGGCAAGTCGATAACGAAGATCTACAAGGTAACCAATGCCACGGAAGACGAGCCAGAAGATAATGCCACAATAACTATCACCTGGTACAAGCATCCAATCCGCGAACTAGCGCGTCCCCCGCGATGACACGTCCCGAGCAAGCTGTCCAATCCGAGGTGTGAATGCTGGCGAGCCCCGTACACGCTCGGGGCGGTGGCCGACGGCCAGCGCCTTCGGGTCGGCCCAGGCGGGCAGTTGGAAGGTCGTCTCCAGGAAGTCGCGCAGCTTGGCGGGCAGACCGCCGGGGATGGCCTGGCCGTTGGTCTTCCATCCCTTGAGCGCTTCGTTGACAGCGGCGCCCTGCCCCCGCTCGAAGGCCTCGGTCACGGCCTCGTCGCACAGGGGGTCCGCAATCTGCTTCAAGCCCTCCAGATAGGACCTCTCCTCAGGGGTGATGTCGGCGGCGGTGGCCCGTGAGGGTGCGGGGCCCGATGCGGCCCGGGCGGCGGACGCTTCGTCGCGACCGAGGACCCAGTCGGCGGACCGTTGTTAGACGTCATCTCATTTGGCGGATTGGGTAGGCTGTCGGTCGTGGTGGGGATTGTTGAGCGGCTGGTGCCGGATGAGTTGTGGGTGTTGTTCCAGCGGGTGGTGCCAGAGGCGCCGTCGCGGCCTCAGGGCGGTGGTCGGCGCCGGCATGGTGATCGGGAAGTGCTCGCCGCGATCGTGTTCGTGGCCACGTCGGGCTGCACGTGGCAGCAGTTGCCGACGGCGTCGTTCGGGCCGTCCGGGGCGACAGCCCACCGGCGCTTCTCCGAGTGGAGCAAGGCCCGGGTGTGGGCCAAGCTCCACCGCCTGGTCCTCGACGAACTCGGCGTTCGCGGCGAGCTGGACTGGTCCCGCTGTGCGATCGACTCGGTGAACATGCGGGCCCTGAAAAGGGGGACCTGACGGGTCCGAATCCTGTCGACAGGGGCAAGTACGGCTCGAAGGTCCACTTGATCACCGAGCGGACCGGTCTGCCCCTGTCCGTCGGAATCTCGGGCGCGAACCTGCACGACAGTCAGGCCCTCGAACCCCTCGTCCGCGGCATACCGCCCATCCGCTCACGCCGCGGACGCCGACGGCGCAAGCCCGGCAAGCTCCACGCCGACAAAGGCTACGACTACGCCCACCTGCGGAAATGGTTACGTCAGCGAGGCATCAAGCACCGCATAGCCCGCCGTGGCATCGAGTCCTCGCAGCGACTGGGCCGCCACCGCTGGACCATCGAACGCACCATGGCCTGGCTCGCCGGCTGCCGCCGCCTCCACCGCCGCTACGAACGCAAAGCCGAACACTTCCTCGCGTTCACCAGCATCGCCTGCACCCTCATCTGCTACCGCAGACTCTCCAAATGAGATGACCTCTAAGGCGGGCGCCCGCTGGTGCGCGGGTCAGGTACGGCTGGACGGCGAGGGGCAGGACGGTCGCAGCGATGTCGATGAAGTCACAACAGACCACTCTCGCCCGCCCACCGACGATCGAAGCGCACCTGGCAGACACCCTCACCCGAATGCACCACCGAGGGCACCAGGACCCACTGTCCCTCACGCCACTGTCCCGAAACCGAGGATCACAGCTGGCTGCCGTCACGGCGGGGCAGGCCAAAGCCCCTGCGGCCCGACGGACCCAGGGGCTGATCAGCTGCATTCCGGCTCCGCCATGTGAACCGATACCGGCACGAGGAGCTATGTCGCCGGGTCTCAGGCTCAGCCGGACGCGGCCGCGCTTGCTTCCACAGGGGCCTCACCGGTCTCAGAGGACGACTCGGACTGTGTGGCCGGAGCCTCCTCCATGGCCGGCGTCTCCGTGGCCGGGGTCTCCGTGGCCGGCGTCTCCGTGCCCGGGGCCTCCGTCTTCGGGGTCTCCGTCTTCGGGGCGGGCTTTTCGGGCTTGTGCTCGCAGTACACCGTGCCCTTGTAGAACTTGCAGCCCGGCATGTTCTTGACGTCCTTGATCTTGCCGTGCTTCTTGCCCTGGTTCTTCTTGCCGTGCTTCTTGCCCTTGCCGTGGCCCCGGTTGTCCTTCTTGCCCTTGCTCCCATGACCGCTCTTCGCATGGTCGGCAACCAGCGTGGCCGCCTCGCTGACCTGCGGCTTGGCCGGCGCAGCGAATGCACTGGTGGGCAGCAGCACGCCTCCCCCGACAATCGCGGCCGAGACGGCGAACATCGAGAAACGCTGCTTCCGAGAAGTGCGAGCCATGAGAAGTACTCCAGTAAAAGGGGGATGGGGGAAGTCTCGAAGGACTGCGATGCGGTGAAATTTTCACGGAGCAGAGCCCCACCCCCATGCCGCAGAGCGGCACGCCCTCGCAGCCGAAGCCGATGGGCAGCCCGACCGCGGACCCATACGCGGGTGGTCGTCGAGCTTCCACCGCGGTCTCAACGGTCTCAGGGGACGACTCGGACTCCGTACCGACCGGGGTCTCCGTCGTCGGGGGCGGTTTCGGGGGCTCTTCGGCCTTGTGCTCGCCGTACACCGTGCTTCGGTGACTGGAGCGGTCCCCTCACCCAATGTCGATGGCGTCCAGCAGACGGTTGAGGAACCTCCAGAGCAGGCCCGTCATCCGGCGCCACACGGATCGCCCCCGCATCCCGTCACCGGGGCGGGCATCGTGGCGGGAGAGGCCGCCGGCATGGTCTCCCGTCGGGCCTGCGCCCGGCTCGGGGGACGGGGGCTGGACCATAGAGGCGGCTTTCAGGACGAACGGGTGGTGACGAAGGCTGTGCATGGCTCCTCCTCGGTAGGGCCAGAAGCGGAGGGATGACCCGTGGGAACCCGCGGATCGAGCGGGTGGGTCCGCGGCAGCCGAAGGGCGCAGCGCCGGGACCGGGACCGTCCGCCGACCGCTGCTCGGCGTGACCTCGTACCTCAATTGAGCCCCGCCGGAGCCTGCGGGTCACGTCACTCGCTCTCGGGGCTTGACGGGACGCCCAACCCTCAACAACGCAGGCCCGCCGCCACCCCGGGAAGGGCACGACGCCCCTCGGCGCCGGCACTCCGCGCCCCACCGGACCTTCGGGTGCGGCACCCGCCCCGGACACGCGACCCCGGATCGGCAGCGACCTGGCCTGCCATGGCGAGGCCTGCTTCAGGAGGTGTCAGCCGTCAGGCGGTTCAGGTACGCGCCGACAGCCGCGGGGCCGTCGCTCTCGCCGATCTTCCGATCTTCCGCATACGGGCGGCCAACAGGGGCCACTGGCGTGAGCCGACCAGGAAGCCCGCTTCCCGCTCCGGCAGGACGTCCCTGACCATCGAAACCGTCTGGGAATGCGCGGCCGGGTACATCGCCAGCTGTTCCAGAGCGCGGGCCGGTCGCCTACGTCCGTGCTCGCTGGCGGCGCCCGCGGTTCGACGTCTTCCCGCACCGGCTGCGCAGCAGGCGCAGCAGCTGGCACGGGGGCGGGTACCCGTCCGGCAGGAGGTGCACCCCACGGGTCGTTTACCGCGCCCATGGGCGCGGCCAGCGCGTCCTTGCGAGGCCCGGTGCCCAGAGCGCTCTGGCGGCAGTAGCACCGGGCCGCCCCACGCGACCGAGGTCCGGCAGGCGAACCGGGAGGAGCGGAACCCGCTCGCCGTGGCCTGGCTCGGCTGGTCGGCTGGCTGCACGAGCTGGCCCCGTCATGAGAACGGCCTCCCCTTGGAGGATGAGGGGAGGCCGTTTCTACACCGGGCTGTGCGCTGCGGCTGGTTCAGATGACGGCTGGATGTGCCGGCGCGACGAGCGCGCCGGGTCCAGGGCTTGGTGCTGTCAGTGCTTGCCGTGGTGGTCGGCCTTGTGGTGCCCGTCCGAGCCGCCGTTGTTGATGCAGGTGTTGCCGAAGGCGGGGTTGAGGAGGCCGACGATGTTGACGGTGTTGCCGCAGAGGTTGACCGGGATGTGGATGGGCACCTGGACGACGTTGCCGGACAGGACACCCGGGGAGCCGATGGCAGCGCCCTCTGCCGTGGCGTCGGCGGCGGCCATGCCGGCCGCGCCTGCCAGGACGGCACCAGTGGCGGCGGTAACGGCTACGGCCTTGGCGAAACGGAACATCAAGATCTCCTTGAACTCACTCTGCCGCGGGGAGGTACGGCACGGACGACGTCCCCCACAACGGCCGAAGGCGCCCGCCCGTCACGGACGATGGGCCGAACCGGTGAGCTCGAGAAGCGTCCGCCCGGTCCACGGGATGGACGTCGGCCGGTGGCTGGCCAAGCAGCGTAAGCCGGAGGGCTGGCAGGCCCCGGCGGTCATCCGGCCCATCTGCGGCAGGAACACCCCCAGGTCGACACCGGCCTGCTGCAGGCCGACAAGCTGGCGGGCCATCTGCGGCCAGTCCGCGCCCTGCATCAGCACGGCCAGATGTCGTCGCCGAGGTGGCCGCGCAGCTGGTCGGCCGACCAGCCCGGCGCCATCGCCTCGGCGTCCTCGCCGAGCTCCTCCTCGGTGCCGGTGAGGCGCTTTTGGGTGGCGCGGCGGACCGCGTCGGAGATGGTCATCACCAGGCGGTAGGCCATCGGTCTGCGCCACCTCCCCGAGCGCTTCGGCGAACGGCTCGGGCAGCGGCGGGTATCCGGACGTCATCAGCAGAAGCTCCCTCGGTCGGGCGGGGTCAGCGGGTGCGGGCGGGACGGCCCGGCGGCCACGGGCGGCGGGGCCCGGGTGATCTCCCTGCACGCGCGCCGCCTGCCGCCCGACCCGCGCCAGGGGTTGCCCGACATGAGCAAGTACGACCGGCTGCTGAGCCCGGCCGCCGGCCGCGACAGCCAGACCCAGAAAGGCCACGGCGCATGAACCCGACCATCACCGTCACCGACCAGGACGACGAGCCGGACACCGGCGGCAAGGTCCCCGGCCGCCGGCTGTCGCTGCCCGGAGATCCGGAGGACATGCTCATCGACGAGGCATGCCGCGAGCTTCGCCTGCCGGCCTTCCGTGAGCGGTTCATCGACCTGGCCGCCGGCGCCCGGCGCGACCAGGCCACCTACAAGCAGTTCCTGCTGGACATGCTGCAGGCCGAGCTCACCGACCGCGACCTCCGCCGCCAGCAGCGGCTGCTGCGGCTGGCCCGCTTCCCGCGGCCCAAGCGGCTGGAGGACTTCGACTTCTCGAAGAACCCGAACGTCACCCCCGAGGTCGTCGCGGACCTGAAGTCCCCTGGGACAAGACCTTCGGCGACGCCCGCCTCTGCGCGGCCATCGCCGACCGGATCACCTTCCGCTGCACCCTGATCCAGACCGGCACCGAGTCCTACCGCTACCAGGCCACCCAGGAATCCCTCTTCCCCGCTCAGAGCTGACAACCCGCCAGGCAGCACGAAGGACTGACCCCCACCGATGGCTGGCTCTGAGCATAAGAAGCGGTTCTGGCTCAGCTTTTGTTTGCGCCGTGAGGCGCCGTTGGTTCAGTGCTGGAGAGCGCAGTCATCCGCTGCCAGGTGCAGGTGCCGAAGGGTTTCCAGTTCGTTGGCAGGGAAGGCGTGCAGCTGCCACTTCTGGAGGTAGCCGTCCTCGCCGTGGGTTCGCCGCACCTTCTCGGCAGCCATCAGGACCGCATGCGCCAGGGAGGTGCGAGGACGTGTGGACGTCCACACGAGGGTGCCCTTCCCGTCCGGCGCGTCGAAGCTGGTCGACATGTCCGGGAAGCGGCGGATCGTGATGTGCACGTCACTGTTTCGGCGACGAAGAATCCACCGCGCCTCTGCCGGTTCAAGGTCGAACGAGAACCGCTGGATGCCATGGGGGCCATAAAGGCCCGACATGCCTTTCAACTGTGGACGGTCACGCAATTCCCCCGCCCGACGGTCATGAAATTCCCCAGGTGCTCGTGGTGAGGACGCCTGGTGGGTCACGGGTCAGTCCCACCAGAGCACGACGAGCAGGTGGCGCTTGGCTGCGTCGAGGTAGAAGTCGCGCAAGGCGTTGAAGTGCTCCAGCAGGTACGTCCTCATACCGCCGGTGATGGGGCCGCCCATATGGCCGATCAAGGAATCGGCGTCACGCGCGTCGGCCGGCAGGGCGGCGAGAAGGACGGGCATGTCGATCTGGCCAAGCAGCTTGGAGACGTGAGCCACTTGAGAGACGCCCAGGCCGGTGGGGGCGGCCCCGAAAGGGGCTATAGCGTGTGGGGGCGTGTTGAGGAAGCCGAGGTCAAGAGCAGTGTCGCCATCGGTGGCCCGGCGCAGAGCATCGCGATGGACCGCTTCGAGTCCGGCCACCTCGCCGACGCGTTTCAGCAGCGCCGGTGCCCAGTCCAGGTCCAGCACGTCGTACGCCGGTGGATCCCAGTGGGGATCGCGGTCCGCTGACGCGTCGGCGGACTGACGGCAGGCGGCGAGATACCCCTCGGGGATGCGGGCAAGCTGCTGAGTAACGGCCATGACGGCAGTATCCCTGCCGCGTCTACCGGATTTCGGGCTGCAGGCTTGGAGGCGCCCACGGTCGCCGTCCCCATGGTGGCTTTATTCACGGGTTGTGAAGTCAGTTGTTCATGGGTTTGGGAGGCGCCCAGATCCACGGTTGGGTGATGTTCACGAGTTTTGAAGTCACCAGGGTTCTTGCCAGGGCAGCATCGGGATGCTCCTGGTGAAAGGGCCTGGTCATGCCGCAGATGTCGAAGGTCGAGCTGTACGCGGCGATCCGGCGTGACCACCGCGGTGGCATGAAGATCCGGGAGATCGAGCGCAGGTACAACGTGTCCTGGCGGACGGTCCGCAAGGCCGTCGACTCGGTCTGGCCCGAGCCGAGGAAGCAGCTGCCGCCGCGGCCGACCGCGTTGGATCCCTACAAGCCGGCGATCGATGGGATGCCCAGGCGGATCTGGATGCGCCGCGCAAGCAGCGGCACACGATCCTGATCGGCGACTCCGGGACAGGCAAGTCGCACATGCTGATCGCGCTGGGCACCGAGGCGGCGATGGCCGGCTACCGGGTCAAGTACGTGCTGGCGACGAAGCTGGTCAACGAGCTCGTCGAGGCTGCGGACGAGAAGCAGCTGTCCAAGACGATCGCCCGCTACGGCCGCGTCGATCTGCTCTGCATCGACGAGCTCGGCTACATGGAACTCGACCGCCGCGGCGCCGAACTCCTCTTCCAGGTCCTGACCGAACGGGAGGAGAAGAACAGCGTCGCCATCGCCTCCAACGAGTCGTTCGGAGGCTGGACCAAGACGTTCACCGACCCCCGCCTCTGCGCGGCCATCGTCGACCGCCTCACCTTCAACGGCACCATCATCGAGACCGGCACCGACTCCTACCGGCTCGCCTCCACCCGAGCCCGAGCCGAGGAGTCGGCCAAGGCCGGCTGAACCCTCCAGGTCTGCCCCGCCTGCGGCGGGGCAGACCTCACGGCCAGGACACCGAGACGCGCCGTGAGATCCTCTCCAGCATGTCCAAGAGCCACCGCAGACGCCAGGCGATAGCAAGCGTCGAGAGCCACGTTCGCGGCTTCTTCGCCGACCATGCGATCACGGTCGACGAGTACGATCTTGGTTTTGGTCGAAGGAGAGCCGTCCCGGGCCTGAAGATCCTCACCGTTGGTCCAGGACCGCGCTCCGACAGCTGGGCATACATCACCGCCGGCTGCTGGTCCACGGCCGAGAGGAACGGTCACGGCGTCGAATTCGTCCTCACGGCACCCGCACGCGACAAACGGTTCGCCGACCTCCTCGCCATGACTGCCTATTACCACTCAAACCACCACCTCGATCTCGGGCACAGCTTGCCCATCGGGGAGCCATGGCTGCCCGGCTCCCACTGCGACCACCTTCTGCTCAGCCTCCCCTACCTCCACGGCCCCGACCTGGAACACTGCCCGCTGCCGGACGGCCATGCCCGCATCCTCTGGGTTCTGCCGGTCACCGCAGCCGAAATGGCCTACCGCCGGGAGCACGGCCACGAAGTGCTTGAGCAGCTCTTCGACGACCACGCGATCGTTCCAACCGATCCACAGCGGCCATCCGTCGCCTGAGCCTGCCAAAACGCAGCCTGGTCACGAGCGCCACCCCGGTGCCCTCAAGCGCTGCCAAAACTCGTGAACATGTTGAGGCACAGTGATCACTAACTGCTGCCCAAACTCATCGACAAACGCTGTCCGTTTTCGTGAGCGAAGCCACCATGGGGACTCGTGACCGCCAGGGTGGGGAATTACGTGACGCTCAGCTCCCGAAGCCTGGGGAAATACGTGACCGCTCACAAACGGCTGACCGCGCTGGGCGTACAACCCGCCCAGACGCCGCCTCCGGCCCCGGTGGAGGGTCGTGAGGCGAAGGGCCCGAGCAAGGCGCAGCAGGCGTTCCAGCGGGGCTTGGAGGCCCTTGCCCAATGGGTCGAGCGGGAAGGCGCCGACCGGCCGGTCCCGAGGTCCCACGGGGAAGAGATCGCGGTCGAGGGCGAGGCGGAACCGGTGACCGTGAAGCTCGGCGTGTGGGTCTCCAACCGCCACAAACTCACCGCCGACCAGCAGGACGCCCTCGCGAAGCTGGGCGTGGACTGGGCGTGACACGCCACCTCGCTCGTCGTTGAGCTGGGAGGTCAGCGAAGTGGAGGCCCCGGGACGAGCGTCCCGGGGCCTCGCGCTGTCAGCTCTCGTTCCGGGCTGGGAAGAACCCGAAGCGTCGTGATCCTTTCGTGCTGAAGGGGTAGACCTGGGCGTAGGCGTCGATGTCGTTCGGCGGGTCTCCGTTTTCGATGACGACGACTTGGTTGGGGAAGTCGTTCAGCAGCCCGCGGTAGAAGTGCTCTACGACGTTGTGGGTCAGGCGTGTGTCGTCCTCGTGGGGCTCGCGGTAGGTGAGGACCGGGGAGTCCAGAACGACGAAGCCAGGGTGCGTCAGGTTCCGCTGCGTGGCGTAGCTGGCAAGGGCGGTGGTGAAGGCGGCGTGGATGATCGAGCGCATGCCCTTGCCGCGAGCGTGTCGAGGGCGGCCGTCGACGGTGATTTCGGCTGTGTTCTGGTCGTAGGAGACGCGGCTGTCGCCTGGCACCTTCCAGGCTTGGAGGGTCTGCTGGATCTTTCGCTCGAACTCGACGAGGGCGGCTGCCGGAATCCCCTGTGAGCGGGCGGGCTGCGTTGCGGGAGCGGTGCTCGTCAGGTTGGCCTTGACGTCTTGCAATCGCTGGATCTGCGCGTGGATGGCAAGCTCGGCGTGGATC
This sequence comes from Streptomyces sp. NPDC029164, assembly GCF_055563995.1. Lineage (NCBI taxonomy): Bacteria > Bacillati > Actinomycetota > Actinomycetes > Kitasatosporales > Streptomycetaceae > Streptomyces > Streptomyces sp. NPDC029164. The sequence goes on from NZ_JBVHWW010000026.1 coordinate 12,894, forward strand.
TGTGAGCGGACGGCGAGAAGTTCCTTCGTGTCCGCGTGGAGTGGGGCGAGACGCTCGTCGACGGTGGCAAGCTCGCGGTGTCGGTTGGTGGCTTGGATGCTGAGGTGGCTGTGCTCATTGTCAAGGTCGGCCAGTTGGTCTTCGAGATCCTCGATGGTGGTGAGCAGATCGGCGTGGAGTTCGTTGGTCTTGCGGGTCTCTGCGGTGACCGCTGCCTGAAGTTGGGTGGTCTCGTCGATGTGATGGCCGGGTTGCTGGTGTTCAGGCGTGGCGCCACAGAAGACGCAGGGCCCGGTGCGGAAGTAGCCGAGCAGGTTACCGGCCTCTGCCACCATTTGCAGGCGGGCCAGGTCTGACTCGTACTGCTGGCGGAGTAGCCCGAAGCGGGCGAGGAGGGTTTGCAGTTCTTCAGCGCGGCGGCGGTTTTCGCTGCCTTGAGCGTCTAGGGACCGGTGATGTTCCGCAAGGATGGAGCGCTGGGCTACGAGGTCTCCGGCTGCTGCGGAAGACCTGGCCAAGGTGGTCTCAAGTCTCGCCAACTGGTCCCGCAGTTGGGTCTCGGTAGCCTCCATGGTCAGGCTGGTCTCGGTGGTGGTAATGAGCTGGTCGAGCAAGTCGAGCTTGCCCTTTCCGACCTTCTTTTCGACGTCGCTGGGCCCCGTCGGGCCGTCGGTTTCGTCTTCACCAGTGAGGAGGAAGCGGAAGATCGACTTCTCAACTGGTCGGTGCATGAACTGCCCGGAGACGAGAACGGGTGAGCGTTCGTCGGCCATCCTCCCCTCGTCGATGAGGCAGAGGTGAGCCAGGTCGCGGAAGCTGAGGCTGCGCAGCTTGCCGGCCGCGTTGGTTCGGACGTTGCGGCCGTCAGCGCAAATGATCTTCAGTAGGTAGTGGGAGAGGTTGTTCTCGGACTTGCCGCTGTGGGCCACTGGAAGGGTGCGATCAGGCGCCGCAGTAGTGAACAGGCGGAGATCTTCGTTGTAGACGTCGATCTTCTTCGCTCTGGGGGCGCGCGAGAGGGTAATGACCTCGCCGCTGGGGAGGCGGATGCCGAGGAGGATTCGGGTGTACCCGTCGGCTTCGACGATCTCCCTGAGCTCCCCGGCGCCGAGCATGTAGTCGATGGAGTCGAGGATGAAGGACTTGCCTGTCTCCGAGGCCCCGTAGATGACGGTCAGCTTGGGTCCGAAGGCGACCGTCGCCGGCCCCTTGTCAGGGCCAACGAAGGTGAGGTGCAGCAGGGTCAAGTTGCTCACTGGTCGTCGCCCTCCCCGTGGTCGGCAACATTGAAGCGGTCGGTCCAGCGCTGCGTGATCTGCTTCATGCCGTCACGGACGTCCGTTTCTTCGTGCACATACGTGGTGGTCAGCCAGGCGGCCCGTGACCTGAGCTGCCCGATGTACGGGGCTTCAAGGATGTCCAAGAAGCTGGCGGCCTCCTCGGTCGCGCCATATAGAAAGCCTTCTTCGGTGGCGGCCATGTCGGCCAGGCCGGCGCGCATGAGCACGACGAGTCCCTGCTCGATCAGGTTGCGGCGCATGCCGAGCTCGCCGGGCCCGACGGGGAGGTCGGGGTGGAGACTGGCGGGCCCCTGGTCGAGGTCACCGCTGTGGAGCATCGCGTGGTCGAGGTAGACGAGCTGGGCGACGTCCAGGCGGCGGGGGAAGGTCTCCGTCAGGAGCGCCAGGGCGCGGATGCCGACTTCCAGGGGGCTGTTCAGAGGATTCACTGGGGTTCCTCTTTGCACCAGGTCAACCGGTCGTCGTTGGCGAAATGGTGGCACAGGCCCATCCGGTCTCGGGCCTTGATGGCGGCGGAGAGGATGTTGTGCGGGTTGGGCTGGTGGGCTGCTGCCTTGTCCAGGACGGCGTCCATACGGTCGTGGCCACGGGCGAAGTCTCGTTCCGCAGTCTCGATCACGACGTCGTGCAGGTCCGTCTCGATCTCCTGGTAGGTCAGGTCCGGCACGCTGTCTCGGGCGAAGACCCGCAGGGCCTCGGCGCTGAAGAAGGCCTGCCGTTGCCGGGCCAGGTGATTATTGACCTGCTCGTGGTCGCGGGCCTGCTGCAGCGTTTCCAGGTTGAGGCCGTGCTTCTCGTTGTAGGCGTCCAGAAGCTTTCGCACATAGACGGCCTCGTGCGGCTCCTGTTCTGGAGGCGCCGGTTCGGCTACTGGCCGTTGTTTCAGCGGCTTCGGGAAGCGCCACACGTGGTACGGGGTGGTGGCGTGCAACTCCAGGATCTGGCCCAGCTCAGGGGCCTCAAACATGCAGAAGTCCGTCGCTCGCGCCAGCTTTTCGACCGCCTCGCGTACATTCGGCTCGAGATCCTTCCCAAGCTTCGAGTCTTTCTTCTCCCAGGCCTTGAAGAACTCTTCCTTCAGCTTCGGCGGGTTGAGAAGGAGCCGCTCCAGGCTCTGGCCGATCTTGGGTGCGACGAACACATATCGCGTGGGCAGCTCGTACTCGTCCAGTACCTTCGCCGTGAAGATTTTGACCATCTCGGGCCATGCATCCGCTCCGGTTACCGGGTTGCGGTAGTGCTTGCACTGGTAGCAGTGCCACTCACCCGCCGTACCCTGCGGCGTCAGGCACGCCGCGACATCCGCTCCCCTGTCGCCCGCTCCGCCCATCCTCTTCACACGAAGATAGGGCCGACCCGCCCAGCGGCCGAGGGCATGCACCCACTCGACCGTGAACTCTTCCCATTCCACGTCGTGGTAGAAGAACAGCCGCTGTTGCGGCGTCAGCTCGGGCGCCCCCGCGGACGGGGTCCCCACCACTGCAGCCGGCATCCTTCGCTCCGGAAAGCCTTCAAGGACCGGCCTCTCCCCGTCCCTGCTCGGCTCAAGCCCCTCAGCCACACCCACCCCCGGCGCTGAGCCGCCACACACGGTCACGCACCGTAGTCATATCATCCCGGATAGCTCACGGGAAGCCCGCGACCTAGGATCACCACCTCCCACTACCTCCGGGCGGGTGCATGCTCCGGAGTCCGAATCTGGAACGTGCCAGGCGGATAGCCTCCGGGCCAGGTACGCCAAGTGCCGTCAGCCGGCGGCTGCGACTGTGCCTTCGCCGAAGCGGGGCACGTCTTCCACGGTCTCGTCCAAGCGCAGCCGCACGTACCGCACCGGGTGCCGGTAGATGCCCCCTCGATCGACGGCAGTGTCGGCGCTGATCTCCGCGACGAGGTCGGGCCGGACAAGGACCGCGTCGAGGACATCGCGGCTCCCCCAGGCCGAGGAGAACTTCACCCCGTTCCACGGATGCTCCGGGCCAGCCGCGGTGAGGCGCTCGGTGACCTTCCTGTCGGGCTTCAGGTAAGCCTGCCAGACCATTCCGGAATGCTTCGCAATGATTAGCTCATGCAGGATGAAACGAGTGAAGTGCCCTCGAATTCAGACGCGGGAGCGAGTAACCCACAGCGCCGCCCGAAGACATGGGTCCGATGGCTTGAGATCGGCGCGGGCATTGCCACTATCGCCGGGCTTGTCGTGGCGGTTCTCCAGCTAACGGCGAACCCACCCAAGAAGCCGGATCGCACAGAGGTTCACCTCCTCCGCCCCTTCCGGAATGACGGAACGCTCCTTCCGCCGTACCAAGAAGACGGTCATGGAGCGGCCAAGTGCCAGAACAGTCGCGTGAGCAGTGATCCTGACGCACTGCGGTGCTTCTCCAACGAGGCAGTAAGGGATCCATGCTGGCCATTCGTCTACCCTGCATCAGGGCTCCCCCGTAGAGCAGCCTGTCTAGCTTCGCCATGGGCGAAAGAAGTGTGGATAGTTGACGATCCCACAATCGGCCGCCAGCCCCGTCCAACCGACGTGCCCCCCAGCGAAGGACATCCATGGGCGATCTCTCTCAAGTATCCGTCCGGGGAATCCCAGAGCTTCCGCTGCCTCTACAACGGGGGAGCCGCCGACATCATCGGCGGAGAGCGAAAGAACTACATCTGCAGGACTGCAGAGAACCCGGAAGCCGAGAGGCCCGACGGCTACGCCGTCGGGCAGATCAACGCCGAAACAGACCTGTGGAAGATCAGCTATGCCCCGGAAGGAAGTAGCAAGACCAACCAGGCAGATGTGATGGAGGTATGGCGGTGACGCTGACCCGGCCCGCTGACAGGCGGCGGCCGATACTTGAACCAACCTGAAACACCAGTGCACGGCACGGAACCCGAGACTCCCAGTCCACCGCCGCGCAGATGGCCCGCTTACGTCAGGCAGGCACAGGCGAGAAGTACACGGAAGCTATGCAGGCCGTGCAATCCGCCCGATCGGACGAGTTCCGGATGATCAGCGCCCGCGGGGCGGCGCGCCTTTGTCGAGGTGCGCGGCATGCAAAAGGGCCGCCACCCCTGACAGGTGACGGCCTAGAAGTTCTTGATCATGGGCTGCCCAGCCTCGCCCTGGCAGTTCAGGGCACCCGCCGATACCGGCAGGTCTACACCAGTGCTGTCAACACGTCCCTGGCTTCGCTGGCAAAGACCAGCAGCCCAACGCCCAGCACACCGGCGACACTCATGTACATGAAGGCGGCCCGGAAGTGTGCAGCACCCCACTCCTGAAGCGCAGCACCCCCTGCCGCCAGCAACACGATCGCGGCCACCAGCTGTACAGCCAAAACCCCCACCGGACACCCCACATCTCTCGGACCCCCATCCTGCCCAAGAACCGACCAAGGCACGCCGAGACTCCAAGGAGCCACCAGCACGCAAACGCACTGCCGACGCTCAGCCGGCCGCCGCGGCCGAGCCCTGCCCGAACCGCGGCACGTCCTCCACGCTCGCGTCCAGGCGCAGGCGTACGTACCGCACCGGGTGCCGGTACACGCCCCCGCGGTCGATCGCGACGTCGGCGCTGATCTCCGCAACGAAGTCAGGCCGAACAAGGACCGCGTCGAGGGCATCGCGACTCCCCCACGCCGAGGAGAACTTCACCCCAGTCCACGGATGCTCCAAGCCGGCAGCGGTGAGATGCTCGGCGACCTGCTGGGCCGCGTCCGGGCGCAGCGGTACCGTCCGGCCGACGGCGCGGAGGCGGCCGTGGTGGTCGTAGCGGCCAAGGATGAGGAGCTGGGGCCGGGCACGGGTGCCGGTGATCGCGCCGACGATGGCCTCGGCGGTGTCGCGGCGTCTGATCTTGTACCAGTCTCTCGATCCGGGGAGGTAGCGCTGGTTCATTCCCTTCACCAAGATCCCCTCCACTCCGGAGACGTCGGTCCAGGTCTCCAGCCACTCCCTGGCCTTGGCGAGGTCGGTGGTCATCGGGCACAGCGTCCATGGCGGGCTCAGCTGGTGGGTGTCGAAGAGGTCCTCGAGGATGCGCCGGCGCTCACGGTAGGGCCGGGTGAGGAGTTCGGTGCCGTCTTGTTGGAGGACGTCGAAGGCGATGAAGAAGGCCGGGGTCTTCGCGGCCAGTGCGGCGGCGGTGCGGCCGCGGGCGGCGGCCCGGCGCTGGAGCGCTTCGAAGGACAGGCGTCCGGCTGCGGTGTCCCAGACGACGAGTTCGCCATCGAGGACGAGGCCGTCGGGCAGCTGCTCGGCGGCGGCGACCAGGTCGGGGAAGCGGTCCTGGACCAGGGAGCCACGACGGGTCTGGAGCAGCACCCGGCCGCCGGGGCCAACGGGGGTAAAGAGGATGGTGCGGTGGCCGTCGAACTTCTGCTCCAGGGCCAGGCCGCCCGCCAGGACACCGGGTCCGGGGACGGACTCGGCGGCCTGGGCGAGCATCGGCTCGAAGGGAGGGGTCAGGACAACTCGGGGTTGGCCTCCTTCACCGCCGCTCCGGGCCTGGTCCCCCAGCGTCACCGGCCGGGCGCGGTCCGGCGCGCCGGATGCGGCCAGAAGGCCCCGCGACGTCAGGCTGCGGGGTGGGCCGGCTTCTGCTGTGACTCCAGGAGCCGGGCGCGGCACTCCTGGCAGAGCGGGTTCCCACCGACTCCATATCGACAGCATGTTCGACGTGTTAACTGCACCAGGGGCCGGGCCGATATCGCATGGCGACTACGCCTGCGGCCGGGCAAGGTATGGCGTGATGAGCTATCACGATGAGACGTCCCGCACCCTGTCCTATGCACGTCACGACACGCTGGAAGGGCTGCTGCAGCGCGGCCGGGGGCTAGGCGCGCAGCACGCAGTTTATGAACCTGAGGCCGCCGCGCCTTTCGTGTACGACGGGATCCACCGGGACTGGAAGTGGGACTACCAGACCGACACGCGCTACCTCTATCAGGCGCGGCTGATCCACGATCTGAAGCTGTCGCCGACGCCGGTCGTTGACCAGTTGAGGGGGGACGACGAGGAGTCCTCGCGGGCCGCCAACGTGCTGGAGCGGCTTGCCCTCGCCGGTTCGAAGGAGGCCCGTGAGGGGCTTCGGGCATACGTCCGGGACGGCAAGGACTGGGTTTCCGTACTGGAATCGATCGCGGATGGATGGCCGGCCGAGTGGTGGGAGGACCTGGGCGACGTCGCGCGCGCCCGCATCGCCAGGGAGGAGAATCTTCCCTGGTCTTTCGAGCCGTGGAGCCGTTTTGGGATCGAGGTACCGGGCCGCCGCTTCCCTTCGCGGCCGTCTCTTGGCGGGCTGAGCGATGAGCAGTTGCTCGCCTTGCTGGCCGCCAACGGCACGGAGTTCAACATGAAGACCGATGCGCTGCGTGCGCTGGGCGGGCGGGAACCGGCCGAGGGACTGATCCCGCTCGTGCCCTCGCTCGGAACCCCGGACGGCCGCCGGTCCCTGCCGATGCTCAGGCGGGCGGTCGACCGCCTTGCTGCCCTCGCTGTGCCGGCGGCGCGCGCGTGGGCCGTGGACAGGCGGGAGTGGCTGGCCCAGCTGGGGGCAGACGTCTTGTCCGACCACCCCGGGCCTGAGGCGCTGCCGGGGCTCCTCACCGAAATCGCTGAACAGTGGCAGGCGCGCGCCTGGTGCGGTCCCGACACGACGGCTAGGAGACTGGCGCTCTTCGGTCCTGAGGCCACCGACGCTGTGCCCGTCCTCTGGCGCTTTTGGCGGCACACCCCGCACTCGTACGAGCGCGCTGACTACCTGATGGCGCTCGCCGCGATCGACCCTTCCGGATTGGACGACGCGTACACCGAATCGCTCTGGGACTGTGAGGAACGGGCACGGCTGCTGGGTATCGCCTCGGCACCCCGTCACCCGCAGACCCTGCACCGCCTCGCCGTACTCCGCGACGACCCTATGGAGACACCCAAGGTACGCGCCGCCGCTGAAGCGCGGTTGGCCTCATAACCGGGCCCCTGACACAACGGGGACGGACGAAGGCCGCCACTGGGTGCCTCCCGCTCTGCTCCTCGTAAACAGGGCCAGCTGCCGCGCGCCGGCTTATGACTGATGCCGTCCAGATCGGCTCACCTTGAGTCGTGCAGAAAAGGCGACACCTCGCGCACGGGCCGATCTGGGCGGGTGCGCAGGTCAGTACGGGCTGTCTCACGGGCGGCCCTCCGCCCCTTCAGCTTGGTCCGCTGGAGGGGCGGTCGTGGAAGTCCGAGACACTCCCCGGTCCGTTCCCGAGGAGTACGGGCTGACCACTGTCAGGGACAGTGCGGCGGACCCGGGACGCTGCGGGTTGAACGGGAGCGCCTCACCGTCCGGATACTCGGTCGGAAGCGTGGGGCCGGTGCCGTAGGGTGGTGTTCACCGACGCGGGGTGGAGCAGCTCGGTAGCTCGCTGGGCTCATAACCCAGAGGTCGCAGGTTCAAATCCTGTCCCCGCTACCAACGCAACAGCCCCCTCGACCACCAGGTCGAGGGGGCTGTTCGCATTCAACGCCCGCGTGTGCCGTGGAGTCGGCCGGGTGCATGCGAATCGGGCGGTTCTACTCGCCGGGCCGCACCTTCACGATCTTGATGTCCGTGGCGCCCTCCGCCTCGAGATCTGCCTTGCGGTGTTCGGCGCTGGGCTGGTCGTAGCTCACCGCGGACACCATGGCCTTGCCGTCGCGCGCGCGTACCCACTTCACCCGGTAGTTGACCATCCCTACGCTCCCTCGTCCGCTCCGCACTCGTCGGCCCAGATCAGCAGGCCGTGTCTTTGCATCCAGTACGGATATCCGCCCGCCCCAGATCGACCGGATCTCATCCAACAACTCCGGGTAGTGCTCTCCGTACGTGTTCAGCGCATGCCACACCGCATCCAGAGCTGCTTTGAGCGGGTCGGGTTCGGCAGCAGCGAGTACGGCGGGGAGAGCGAAATGCGGCTGTGAGATGGGCCCACGGACCTGCGGTGTGCTGGCAGGGAACACGAGCTCGGTGAACACCATCGGTGCCTGGCTGTCCGGTAGCCGGTCAAGCTCGTAGCTCGTCTCCCCGTCGCTCTCTTCTGCGGTCTTGACCCACATCAACCCTGCCGGCGGCTGGGGAAAGTACGGCCGCCGCTGGGGCGGTACTGCCCCGAGAACATCCGGGCCTGGTTCGAGAGGGGTGGCCCGCAGAGCCTCCCGCATCAGGGCCGCGTCGTCGAAAGGGGGCGGTAGCGGATGCCCCTGCGTCATCGTGGCGAGCGCCCCAGCGACCCACGGCACATCGGTCAGGCCTGCCACCTCGCAGGCCCGCTGAGCGGCGAGCACCGCCACGGCACGCTGGACGTATGGATCCGCGGCGCCGAGGTCGTGGACCAGGTCACTGTCGAAGTCGAGCAGCCCCAGGACGTTGCTCTCGCGGACACGGCGCAGCGACTCACTCGGCAGTCTTCCGCCCCACCGCCACCTCTCGTAGTGCAGCTGCGGATCCTCCGTGACCCCTACCTCATCCGAGACCAGCTTGTGCACAACGCCCCCCGTTCGGGACGGCCTCTGAAATCCCTATCGGATCTGCCGTCACGTCTCCCGCATCATGCCGCAGGCCACTGACACGCCCGGGACACGGGCCGGGGTGACGCGGCCGAGCGGTTGTTCATGTCCGGCCGCCGTGGCTCTCGCGTACGGTAACCGCCGCCCATCTACTGGCGCCGACTGGCTACGACGCCGTTCAGGTCGGCTCGCCTTGACTAGTGCAGAGAAGATGACAGCGCACGCACGGTCCGGACTGGGATGGGGCCCAGGTCGCGACTGCGGTGCGTGGAATGGGGGTGCTCATGAGCGGGTTCCTCTCGGCGGCGGCACTGTAGAACCGTTTCGCCGACCCGGCATTTCCGCCGACACACAGCAGCACACGGACGCCACAAGCAGTCACCAGACCGCGCTCCAGTATCTGTGATGCGGATCTCGAATTTTCCCCAAGGCTGCTCTTCGTTCCCCAGTCGGTTGCTGCCGGCAACGGGGGTCGGGGCCGCCCGATCGTGGAGTGTGCGGGCCGTGCCGAGCGGTCAAGGGCGCCTGCGGCGGCGCTGCGCGCTGGGCTGCGCCCACCCTGGACAGCTCGCCCCGCCCCTGGACCTGGCCGGCTATCGGGCGGCCCCTCCGCTGTGGCACCCGACCGCAGGTCAGCGCCCAGGGGGTGGGGAACCTGGGTGAGCAGGTCTGTCCCACCCCCGAGCGCGGGGGTGGGGAGATTTCTCGAGCCCCATCATCTGGGCAGCAGGTGTCCCGGAAGGGGTGCAACACGGTGGTGCAACGCGCTCGCGCAACAGCGCGTTGCACGCGTTGCGCCAGGTCAAGACCGCAACACACGGTTGCGTTCGACCCGCCTGTGTTGCAGGGCACCCGCGTGCAGACGGCGGGACTACCTCCTGCCGTCCGCGCTCCAGCCGCCGAGGAAGTCGGCCAGTGCACGGCGCTGCTCTTCCTCGCGGGCGATCTGCTGCGCGAGCACGGTGCGGTCGATGTACGGGTCGACGGCGGCGAGGACCAGGCGCTGAAGTTCGGCCGGCTCCAACGCCTCCACCTCCCACTGCACCGGGCGGCGAGGGTCGAAGCCGTAGCGGCGAGCGAAGGCCGGCCACCTCGGGTCGCCGCTCTTGCCCTCGGTCGCCGGGAGCCCGTACGGAGCAGTCGAAGTCGCCGACCACCGCAAGATGGGCTTCGCGTTGCTCGTGGGCGACGCGGTCGCGGACGACGTCGGCGTAGGACTGGGAGCTGAAGCCGCGGACCACGAGCACGGGGATGCCCGCGAACGCGAGCCATCCGGTCAGCTGCTGGCGGAGGGTGTCCTTCTCGGCGGCGACATACAGGGCCTACTTCTGGCCTGCGGAGCGGTCCAGGCGGAAGCATCTCGGTGACGAACGCGTCGGCGTCCGGCCAGGCCGGTGGGACGTGGACTTCGCGGACGGTGTCGATCAGGTCGGGGAAGCGGCCCTTTCGCCGGGCCTGGGCCAGCTGAGCGGACAGCCGGCGGTACATGGGCGGCGTGTGCGGCAGCACGCCCTCGGCCGCGAGCCGGTACATCACCTGTCGCAGCGTGACCTTGAGCGGCGCGTACCCGTCCACGATCTGCCGCGCCCGTTCCACTACGAGGGGCCACCGGATCCGTTCACGCGCCATACCGGTACATGTACCCCTCCGCTCGGCCGCCGGCCCCCGGGATACGGATAGACCTCTCCCCTCGGCTGTCGCGAGGTAAGAGGTGTCGTTTTGCGAAAGGGGCTTGCCCACGGCCGCTGACCTGGGCAAACGGAAGATCACCAAATTCGGGGGGTCCCACCTCCGGTCACACCTGCGGCCCCCCGCCTAGTGCACCCCTGCAGACAACCCTCCAGCCCCCTTCCGGTGCAACCCTCCTGCGGGCCGGGGCGCACCCGGCGGCCCTCCCGGCCGGGGAGGCTTGCCCAGGTGCGCTGAACGGGTGGAGGCCGGGCTTGCGGCGTGCCTGAGCCCCCGGGCAGCGGTTGTGGGTTCAGCGGACCGATCGGCCCGTGCACGGATCACGTCTGCGAGGCAGAGCATGGGACGACACAAGCGCGACGGTGTCGACGGCATCGCGCAGGAGCCGGGTGAGGCCGTCGACGTGGCCGGTGTGGAGGGCGAGCTGGTGGCGCTTGCCGAACATGATCTCCAGCGCGGTCCCGGGCGCGGCAGCGCCCAGTTCGTAGGTGATGCCGCGGGTGACTGTGGTGATCAGTTTGTGGAGGTGGTCCATCGTCTCCCCGCCGGACAGCTCCACTCGCGCGGTGAAGCCGATGTCGCCGGGCCGGGTGAGGGAGAGGAAGGCGTCGGGGCGGTCGAGGGGTACGAGGTGGCCGACGGGATCGACGTGGGTTCCGTGGAGGGAGGCGAGGGCGTGCCACATGTCCCCCGGGAGGCTCGGTACGAGCCCGGCGTTGTTCTGCTGGTGTCGTCTCATGACTCCGTCGTACGACCGCCGAGGAGGCGTAGGGCGGCTCCGGGCCTCCGCATCCCAGGCGGTGACACCACGACTTCGGGAGCCGTCCCACCACGTGATCCGGACGCTGGGCAAGCCCTCCGAGTCGAGGGCTTGCCCAGCAGAAGCCGTGACCGGTCGGCAGGCCGGCCGTGACCGATCCGTCTCCCGTGATCGGTCAAACGGCACGTCAACGCCGTGACCGGTCCGTGCAACTCCCCGGCACGAATCGACGGCGATGTTACGGCGACGCCGCCTCTCCCGGCGAGTGTGGGCTGCGTCGCCGGGCCGGGGTCAGAAGCACCGCCCGAAGAAGCGGCGTGGCATGCCCAGAACGGCCAGGAGGCGACCCAGACGAAGCCTCCACTCCCGAGCACGGCGTCCAGCGCCGTCCGGCCGCTGGTGCGCATTCCGGGGTGAGGCGGTGGGCCGCAAAAAAGACTCCGTGCGGCCCACCGCCGTACCTGTGGGATGTCGCTGGCACCACCCTCGCCCGCAGCATCGAACGGCGCGAGGGGGCGCTATCGGGTTCTCTGACCTTCGACTTCGTCGAAGGTCAAGAACTGGCGACGTGCTGGCGTCGTTGCAGGATCCATCGGTGTACGGGCGGTGTCAGGCCGGCGCCTACGATGAATCCGACCACGACGCTCTGGCTCGCGAACGCGATAATCCCGATAATTGCACACAGAACCAAGCCGGTCACAACTAGGCCCGCGACTTTAACACGCGGGTTTAGCCGGTTCAGCCATTTCACCGTGGACAGAGTCGTAAGGTATACGGTGGAGCCAAAAGCGGCCGACGCCAGAGCGGTTAGAGTGTTCATTCCGCGACCTTTCTGAATCGGAAGCCGAAATGTGTCTCTTCGGCTGCCAGGGTCAGCCGTGGTCCCTGTTCGGGATCGCGTGGCTGCCGGTCTGTTTACCTGCAGTATCCGTCGCCGGCGCTGCCCTTGTAAGTGCCGCTTCCGGCCACGGCTGCCGCCGGCGAAAGGGGGGCCAGCGCGGGGCTGACCTTAAACTTGATGCACTGATCGGTCGCAACTGCGTACCCCGCGATGCCCGCGAGGGAACGGCCCCCGACGACCGCAGCCGGGTGCGGCAGCCAACCCACGACGGTTCCGCCGAGGGCGAGGACCTTGGTCTCACTCTTGTTGAAGTACACGGTGCCGCTGATGATGCCCCAGGTGTAATGGGGGTCGGCCACCACGGGGAAAGCGGTGTCGGGGCCGGTCTCGATAGTCTGGACGAGGGTGTTGCCGTCCAGGCTGTAGCTCGTGGGGACGGCCTTGCCGTTCGCGTCCTTTGCCCAGGGAGCATCGATGTGCCCGCGGGCCACGGCGCCTGCGCCGCCCGCGGAGGTGACGATGTCGTAGCCGCCGGTCCCATCGGCGATCAGGGTGGCGCCGTCGGGCAGGCCGAGGTCGAAGCGCTGAGTGGTCGGAGCGTCTGCGTTCTTGAGGGTGACCAGGGCGCGGGCGCCGCCGCCGACGGTGGCCTGGGTGGCGAGGTCGGTGTGCGCGGCCGCGTTGGGGTAGACGGTAGTGCCGGCCGAAGAGGTGGTACCTGCGGCGTCGACCGCCGCGGGTAAGGTCATCGTCACCGCCGAGCCGTCAGAGGCCGCCACGGTCACCCGCCCGTCAGCGCTGGGCGGGGTCGTCACGGTGACGAGCCCGCGGTCCGTCGCTATGACCTTGCCTCTGGTGCTGTCAGGGGCAACGTCGGCGGTACCGGTGGCCTTTTGCACCGTGGCCGTGACCCGGTCCGCGGCACTGGCTGCGGAACCGTCGCTGGCGGCGATGGCTGGGGCTGCGGTTCCCGCTATCAGTGCCGTGGTGAGCATCGCGGCATGAACTGAATTCTTGAGCTTCACGTGATATTCCCTGATCTGCATAGTGTCGTGTTCGGTGGAGCAGAATGAACACTAGCGATCTTCGCGGGATGATCAACAGATTTGAGCAACTACTGAGGTTCCCTACTCAACCATCTATCGGGTGAGCGTGGAAAGGCGGGCCATTTCAAGCCGCGGCGGCGTAAAACATATCGCCCCACTCGCCTGACCTGGTGAGACCCGGCTTGATCTGCCCCCGCAACTCGGCGAACGTGCAGCCGGGTTGCGTTTCAAGTCATTTCTGGAACTGTTTCAGCCACGATGAACGATGCACCTGTACCGCCCGATTCAACAGCTCTCGGAAAGGTAACGGGGCACCCTTCCCAGGGTCGGCAGGAATAACCGGAACGCGTGTCGGGCGCAGACGAACGGGATTTACAACTCGTTCCGGAGCGCGGTCACGATGCCAGGGGAGGGCGGGCACGCCGTTTCCGCTTCAGGGCATGTACCCCTACTGCAAGCGCGGCAGCACAGATGCTTGCCGCCAGCCAGGCGGGCGTGCTCTTGAACAGGTCGGCCGGGGTTGGGGCAGGGTCGCGGCAGTCAGGGGCTGCGGGTTCCACCCGCAGTCGGGCCCAGACCTTCGACGGCGCCCCTTTCTCTCGCCAGGCCACGGTGTAGAGACCTGGCTTCGCGTCGCACCTGAGACGGACCGCCGCGGAGACCCGCCTCGCTCCATGCATCACGACTGGTCGTGTGAACACCGGCGAGGTCAACGTGACGCTTCCGTCGCCGCCCGTCCCCAGGCCGTCAGTCGCCGTCAGTTCCCCGCCGGCCCTGACCGACCGCACGTCCCATGGGCTCGCGGGCCATTCCACGTCCGCGGGCCAGCGCTCCTCCTGGGGCTCAGGCGGCAGCCCGGAGACCCGCCTCGCGCACGCCTCACGATCCGTGTCTTCACCCGGAGCCACCCGGACCCTCCCCCAGAGCCGCGTGACCTCGGAGGGGTTGCGGTCCCCGCCTGATCCGATGCGCACCTCGTAGGCTCCGGGCGCAGCGGTGCACGAGATCGTCACGACCGCGGTGACCTGCGGGTCGTTCATCCTCATCCGGCCATCGGCGGTGAATGCCTTGGAGAAGACCCTGTCGCCATTGCCGACAGCGTCTTGGAGGCCGACCGAGACGCTGACCTGCTCTCCAGGCCGAACCGGCTGTTCGGTGCCGCTTGGAAGCGGCGATGGCACATCCGTAAGCGGAGCGGCCTGCACGCCCTCCGCTCCGAGTGCCAAGTACAGCGGAATCGTCATGACTGCCGCGCCGATCCATGCCCGTAATCGCATCATTTGTCGCCTGTCTTAGTTCTTTGACGATCTTTCCCACCGCTGCCTACTCTGCCCTCTTCATCGAACTGACGCACCAACACACTGCGACGCCAGGCGTCATCGCTGCACTCAGGAAGCAAGTCATTGAGATCAAGATGGTTGACTGCACTCGCGCTCGGCACCAGCACCGTGCTACTCACCGCCCCCGCTGCCCTGGCAGCGTCAGCCGCTCCCTCTCCGGCCGGCATAACGCTCCCCTCACCCTCAACCTCAGCCTCGTCGTCGCCCCCCACACCCCGCCCTTCAGACTTAACCGGCTCCATACCCTCCGCGTCGGTGCTTCCCCCTTCGCCCGCACCAGCGGTATCCGCTCCCCCCTCTCCCCCCGCGTCCACCCCCAAATCACCCCCTGCTTCCCGGCCCCCAACCGCGGACGAGCAGTACTGGACAGCTGCGCGGATGGCCCAGGCCAAGCCGATCGACGCCGCCCGCGACGCCGGGCCCAAAGCTCCGTCAGCACCCAACTCGCCGGCCGCTGCACCACGGGCCACGCCCCACGCCGCGCACTTCGACGGCCTCCCGATGGTGGGGACGTTCTTCTTCGACGGCACGCCGGTCGGCGGAAACGCGACCTACTGCACCGGCAGCGTCGTGCGTAGCAAGGGAAAAAGCCTGGTGCTTACCGCGGGACACTGTGCGAACGGCCTGAACGCGGCCACCCACCGTGTCTTCGTACCGCAGTACCAGTTCCTCAAAATCCCGGCCAACCAGCCCTGGGGACTCTTCGCAGTCGGTGATGTCTACAAAGACCCCCGCTACCCCAACACGGGCCAGACAAGGGCCGCGGTCTCGGACCTGGACTTCGCCTTCGTCACTGTCGCCCCCAACAGCAGGGGCGCGATCGAGGACGTCGTCGGCGCCCTCACCTTCACTACCTCGACGTCTTACGACCACAACGTGACGGTCATCGGCTACCCCTCCCGCGCCAGCGACAACAGCCAGCACAAGGCCATCCGCTGTGATGTACCGACCCGTCGACTGCACGGGTTCCGGCAGATGCAGATGGAGTGCGGCGGCTACCACGGTGGTGTATCCGGCGGCCCTTGGATCAGGGGGTACAACGCCTCGGCCAGAACTGGAGAGGTGATCGGGAATGTGGGGGGCATGGGCGGCGGCGGCGACGTCGACTGGATCTCCTACGCGCCGCTCTACGGCAAGGACGCCCAGGACCTTTACAACGACGCCAACAACGGCATCGGACCGAGGAACGTCCACCGCGGCACCTTCCAGCCTCCGACGGATGGCCCGGTCCTGCCGGGAAGCGGCGAGACGTGGAAGCACGCCAAGCAGATAGCCTCCGGCGACTTCTCCGGCACAGGTCACAGCGACCTGCTCGTCATCTGGACCGACGGCGAAGCCACCCTCTACCCCGGTGACGGCAACGGCGGCTTCCGTCCCGAACGGCAGCTCCTGGCACCCAACGCCGGGTGGAAACCAGTCGCCACCATCACCGCCGGCGACTTCACCGGCACCGGTGAGTTCGACCTCATGGTCCGCTGGGACGACGGCCGGATGACCCTGCACGGCGACGTCGGCTCCAACGGCCTCGGCGCCGGCATCGAAATGGCGCCTTCCGGATCCATCTGGAGCCACGCCGCCCAGATCGCCGCCGGCCGCTTCAACGCCACCACCTACGTCACCGACCTCATGGTGCGCTGGTCCGACGGCGAACTCAGCCTCTTCACCAACGTCAGCGCCGGCACCATGGGGCAGGAGTACAAGCTCAAGGACCCCAACAGCACCTGGAAGGACGCCACCCTTCTTACCGCGGGGCAGTACTCCGGCAACCAGAAGTGGGATCTCATGGTCCGCTGGTCCAGCGGCGCGCTCAACAACTATGTCGGCACCACCACCGGCGGCCTGGGCAGCGAGCAGCCCATCCACGGCCCCGACAAGACCTGGACCCACAGCGTCATCATGACCACCGGGCAGTTCACCAGCGACGGTCTCACCAACGACCTCATGATCCGCTGGAGCGACGGCGAAACCACCATGTACAAGGACACCCGCATGAACAACCTCGGAACAGAAATCATGATCGCCCCACCCGCTTAGGCAGCCCATCAGGCACGTACGTACGCAGGCCGGCCCTCTCCCCGGGCAGCTCCACCCGAACCCTCCAGAGGATGTCGTCCGGCTCGGCTAGGGACGGCAACATATGCGGCCGCTCGAACGGAACGAAGCGGTCAACCGGGTCGGGGTGGGGCGCGCGCATCGCGGCGGGCCGCGGCGCTGCCGATGCGGTTCTGCCGGGGCCGGGGCCGGCGCGCCTGGGCGCCGTAGAACCGTCGAACACCGGACGCCTTGAGCCGCTTGCGCTGCTTGGCCAGCTCCGCCTTCTTCGCCTTGATGGACTTCGGCTTCCGGGGCTGCTTCCAGATCGGCTGCCAGTCTGCGGGCGGTGCGTACGCCTCGGCGCGTTCCTGGACGGCTTCCTTGAGCCGGGCGGCGACGGTTTTGATCCTCGGGTCCGCGGGCGGCGTGGTGGTCATGCGATTTCTCCGGTGGGTGTGGTCCGGCCCGGCGCGGACTGGACAAGCTGCTGGGCGGGCGGCGGCGGGGCCGTCGCCGGGGCGTGCTGGGGTGAGGGGCGGCGGGCGGCGGCTCGTTCCCGGATGCCGGCCTGGAGCCGGGCGGCCAACTCGGCGGCCGCGGCCTCCAGCATCCGGCTGGTCTGCTCCACTGCGGCGACGTCCGTTGTTGGCTCCAGGTCCCGACCAGCCCTCCGTCCCGGGCTCGGGCTGGGGGTGGCCGGCACGACGACGGTGCGCGGCCGGGTCCGGGAGTTCAGGCGGTCCGAGCGGCGTACGGCGTGGACCCGGGCGGTCAAGGCACCGGCGGCGAGGCGGGCCCGCTGGTACGGGGTGGCAGACCGGCTGCGGGTCAGGGGGCGCAGCACGGCCTGGTCCTCGGTGTCGTGCGGGTACAGGGCGCGGAGGTCGGCGGTCATCATCCGGCCTCGGCCGACCGGGCGGGTGTAGTGGTTGATGGCCTCCTGGACGATCTGGTCGTCCAGGCCGGGCTGGTGGGGGCGGCCGCGCAGGACGTAGGAGAGGTGGCGGCGGGCTTCGGCGAGGAGGTGGTGGTACTTGAACGCGCCGCGCATCACGTACACCACGGCGACGACGTCGACCGCCGCCAGCGCTATGTCAACGACTGGGCGGACCCGCGCCCACACAGCTGCGGCCGCCGCCCGCGCCCGCTCCGCGAGCTGGTCGATGACGTCGGCGCCGTAGGCCCGGATCGCTGACTTCCGCCAGAGCTCGGTCAGTGAGTGTTTGAGATCTCTGGTCAGGGCGTCTGTGCGGCTGGACCATGGGGCTTGTGGCGTCCGGTGGGCTGGCTCGGCGGTACTGCCAGGAGTGTGGTGTTCCGCTGCCGGTGACGAAGTCACCGGCAGCGGTGTTTTGCTCGGGTAGGTGCAGGTCCAGACGGTGGAGGGTGCTGGAGCACGCCCGGCGGCGGGTGGCTGCGATGCAGCGTGGGGACGAGGTTGTCTGTCCGGTCTGCGGGCGGGGATGGACGGTGGGGGTCGAGCGCAGGCGGTCGGCGGTGTTCTGTTCGCCGCGGTGCCGCACGAGGGCCTGGCGGGAGAAGACGTCACCGGATGACGTCACGGTGACGCCATAGCCGAACGCCTCGTATGTCTCGTTTTTCACGGTGAGATCTGGTGTTCCGCAGAGGTGGTGAAGAGCGGGTTCCGGGCACCTCGCGCGCCCTCGGTCTGCGCCTGCCGCCGTCGGTCATGGACGCTTCATTCTGGTCCTGACCCGGGCTGGAATCCCGTGTTGGTCACCATCTGGTGGCCGGTCCGGCCCAGGACAAGGGGCGGTGGAAGTACATGTCAGAACGAGTCGGGAACGTCACCCGGTCGCGTTACGAGCAGATCGTCGCCGAGGCCCGCGAACTGGTTGCGCAGGTCGCTCGGGCCCAGTTCGGCCTGGGCGACAAGGCTTTGGAGATCGAGCCGATGAGGCCGGTGGGCGGGTCGATGCCGAACGGGACCGATGACCTGTTCACGGTCGAGGAGTCGTTGGCCATGTTCGCGGACGACATCGGGGTGGCGCCCTCGACGGTGAAGGACTGGCGGTGGGTCGCGTCCCGCTGGCCGAAGGGCAAGCGCAAGGACGACGTCGCGTTCAGCGTCCACCGGGTCCTGGCCTCGATCAGCGAGGAAGACGAGCGGTGGGCCCAGATCGAGGACCCGCCGTTCAACCGGTCCGGGCAGCGGTGGTGGACCATCGACGGAGCGAAACGCCTGGTCGGGCAGCGCGTCGACCGCCCGGTCAGCGTCGAGGAGAAGGTCCAGGCCGTCACCGACCTCACCCGAGACGACGAGGTCGCGGCCAAGGTCGCGGCCGAACTGCTGCGCAGGCCCGCAGCCGCGGCCCAGGTCGCACCCGCTGACCGGGTCCGCGTGGTCCAGGAACTGACCCGCGACGACGAGGTCGCCAAGTCGGTGACCACCGAACTCCTGCGCAGGCCGCAGGTCGCGCGGGAGACGATGCGGGACGACACCACCCGCTTCCTGGTCAACCGGGCCCAGTTCGACAACTCCAACGAAGCCCGTGAACGGATCCGCGAGCGCACCCCAGCGGTGCGCCAGATCGAGCACACCATCGAGTACCTGGACCTGGTCGGATCCTGCCACCAGTACGTCGCCACCCTGGGCCGGTTGGTCCCGCGCATGCGTGACCAGCAGTTCACCGAAGACGAACGCCAGACCGTCCGCCGCGGGATCTCCAAGGTCAGGGCGGCGGCCGACTGGCTGGAGGCCGCACTCGACTCCGGCCAGTTCACCCTGGACGAGCAGCTCGCCCAGCTCCTCAAGGGCGAGTGAGATGCTGCCCGCCCGCCGCCGGATCCGCGGCGCGGCCACCCCGCTCAGCACCCACTACGGCGACCTGGTCCGCGTTGCCCTGATGGAGGCCAGGCCGTCCGGCCTGCAGACCCGGCAGCTGGTCGCCGCCACCCGCCTCACCCCCTCGCAGGTCGCCCGCGGAATCCGGCACCTGCGGGACGTCGGCGCCGCCGAACACCTCACCCCGATCATCTGGCGCCGCCGCGACGGCTACCTCTTCTCCGACGAGCCCGCGGACTGGATCGAATACGAGAAGCAGCAGTTCCGGCAGATCCTCGGCCGGCTCACCCGGATGATCACGGGGACCCTCGACCCGCACCTGGTCCGTTACCCCGACGACGAATGGGCCCAAGTCGCAGCCGCCCAGCTCACGGGCGTGAGGGCGACGCTGGCCCAGCTCGCGAAATAGCCCGCGCTCCTCCCGCCCCAGCCCGGGACCCGCCATGCCTCCGCCCCGCCGCCGTCGCTACCCCTCCGACACCACCGTTGCCGAGTGGGCGCTGATCGAACCGCTGCTTCCGGTACCGGCCTGCCAGCTCAAGACCGGCGGCCGGCCGGAGAAGTGGCACCGCCGAGAGATCGTCGACGCGATCCGCTACGTTGTCGACAACGGCGTCAAGTGGCGGGCCCTGCCCGCCGACTATCCGCCCTGGCAGACCGTCTACTACCACTTCTGGCGCTGGAACCGAGCCGGAGTCGTCGGCTTCATCCGTGACCAGCTCCGCCGACAGATCCGCACCGGCCAGGGTCGATGCCCCTGGCCGGTCACCTTGATCGTGGACTCGCAATCCGTCAAAGGCGCCGACACCGTCTCCAAAGCCACCCGCGGCTTCGATGCCGCGAAGAAGATCAACGGACGCAAGAGACACATAGCCGTCGACACCCTCGGCCTCCCCGTGATGATCACGGTGACACCCGCCGACATGACCGACCGCGACGCCGCCCGCGAACTCCTCTGGCGCCTGCGTGTCATGCAACCGCAGATCACCCAGGTCTGGGCCGACTCCGCCTATGCCGGCCAGCTCGTGAACTGGTCCAACGACTTTCTCAAGATGACTCTCAAGACCGTCTCCCGGCCCCGCGGCGCGAAGGGATTCGTCGTCCTGCCCCGACGCTGGAAAGTCGAACGAACCCTCGGATGGATCATGAAATCCCGCCGCAACGTCCGGGACTACGAACGCCTCCCGCAAAACTCCGAAGCCCATCTGACCTGGGCACTCATCACGCTCATGACCCGGCGCCTGGCTCGTAAGGGACCCCGCGCTGACTGGTCGAAGAAGCAGCCCGTAGCTAATAGTTGAGCCGGGGGCGGTGGGGACAGCTCCGACGTCTGCACCGCCCCTGGCACGCTGCCGGCCCAAAATCGTCGTCTGGGCGCTCAGATCGTCAGGTGGTCGGTGGGTGCAGTTGGGCGAACTCGTCGGCGAGCATGCCCATCATCACGAGATCGTGGTGCCGACCGGAGAGGTACACGAGCTCGCGCAGTCGGCCCTCCTCTACGAAGCCGAGCTGACGGTGGAGAGCCAGTGATGCTTCGTTGTGTGCGAAGATCCGCGCTTGGCACTTGTGGTATCGGTTCTCATCGAACATGAAGCGAAGCAGCAAGACCGCGGCTTCTGCCGTGTAGCCCTTACGGCGATGCTCAGCACCGATCGTGATGCCGTACTCGAACCAGCCCATACGCGCGTCAGCCTGGTGCGAGCCAACGGCCCCAACTATTTCCCCTGTACCGACGGCTTCAACTGCCAGCTGGAAGCGGTCGCTGCCGGGCTTGGCAGTCGCCCGTTCATTGGCCCAGACGCGGTGCCCCTCCGCGGACCGAGGCGGGCTGACCAGGTCCCCCAGGCCCTCCTCGTCTTCCGCGAAACGCATGAACGCCGTCGCGTCGCCAGGCTCAATACCGCGCAGACGTACACGCTTACCTACCCAAAACGATGTCATCCTGTATTGGATCATTCCGGGCTTCGCAAGTCCAGGCTTTCTTGATGACCCATCGGCCTGTGACCTGCGCTTTTAGCTTGTCAAACACTCACTCAGGATTTCATCGACCAGGTGGCCGCCTTCATGGCAGCGCTGGAGATCCAGTACAAGGGTGTGCCGTCCCATCGGCACATCACGGACATCAACATCCGGCAACTGCTTGAGCCGGCCATCGAAGACCTTCAGCTCGATCACGTCGACGTGAACGCCAGCTACAGACAGATCATCGAACGAGTGGAACAGGCCAACCGAAGCGAGGGCGAGCGGGGGCAGCTGGCCGCCTACGTAGCCGACTCAAGTCGAGTCCGTTACGACACCCAGATCCTGCGACGTGTCGCGAGCCGCACGCTCTACCGTCAAACGATCTTGGACGCATTCGTCTACCGGCAGGCAGCTGTGCCCACGTACATGCGCGGTCAGGCACCTCAGTTCGCTCCTGGCGGCGCGGCACTCCACAAAAAGCTTGCTCGTGGCCAGGTGCCGTCCGACGAGGCTGCCTACGCGGAGGAGCTCCGCTCGGCCTGGTACGTCACGTGGTCCCAGCGCCGTTCGGGTCTGGCGGGGGACGCCATGGACCTGGAGAACCTGCGCTTGGAGGTCGTGGATACCGTCTTCGACTGCCGGGCGCACGCGCAGAGCGAGGTCATTGACGGGGCTGCCTACGGGCAGCGGATGAATCAGCTCATCAGGCAGCGCCTCACGCCCGAGGTCGTCGACACCTCCCTACCCTTCAAGATCAACAAGCTTCACCTTCGGGGTCTGGCCTATCAGCTCTGCGACGAGTGCCACTTCTACTTCTCCGCTCCCTTCGACGTCTCTGCCGGGGAAGCATCGTGACGAACGGCGTCGAGCGCCTGGTCGCGGCTGCAGAGATCCGGCGTCAGGCCCGGGGTGATGGGGAGGGAAGCGCGCTATCACGAGGCCCGAGTTCTTCTGCTGATCGAGCGGTTCACCTCGGCGAAGAGGTCGCTGGAGGGCCTGACGAAGCTGGCCAAGCTGGACTTCCTCCTGCGCTATCCGACGATGCTGGAGCGTCTGCTCATCGAGCAGGGAGGCAGCTGGCCTGCGGGAGCGGAGCCCACGTCCTCAGAGCGGCTGGCGGTGGAAAGCCGGATGACTCGGTAAAAGTACGGGCCCTGGGACCAGCGGTACTACAGCGTCCTCGGCTCCCTGGCCGGCCGCGGACTCATCACCTACAGCGGGTCAGGACGCGCGGAGTTCCGCGTCACCGCGGACGGAGCGATGGCCGCGTCCATGCTGGCGCAGACCGACGAGTGGGCCGTGGTGGCTCAGCGGATCGTCCTGTTGAAGAAGCACTTCGACAAGTCGGGATCGGCGTTGAAGACCCTCATCTATGATCTCCTGCCCGACGCGGTGGACAGGCCCTTGCGGACGGAAATCTGATGGCCACCCACCTCCGATTCCTCGCCCTGACCGTCACCACCGCCACCGCGGAAACGACGTACCGCTTCGA
Organism: Streptomyces sp. NPDC029164; assembly: GCF_055563995.1. Taxonomy (NCBI): domain Bacteria; kingdom Bacillati; phylum Actinomycetota; class Actinomycetes; order Kitasatosporales; family Streptomycetaceae; genus Streptomyces; species Streptomyces sp. NPDC029164. The sequence continues at coordinate 35,677 of NZ_JBVHWW010000026.1, forward strand.
CCAGCCGACCACCGTCATCAGCGGCCCTAGCGGTGCGGGCAAGTCCAGCCTTCTCATGCTGCTCAAACACGCGGTCGGGGGCACCGCCGTCCTGACGCCCGCGGTACGCGATCACGTCCACTCGGTACTGGCCTCCGTCGTGGTCGGCGAGCAGCACATGATCCTCAAGCGGACGATCAGCGGTGACCGCTCCGACCGTGTCGACATCCTCGATCCCGAGACGATGGCGCTCCAGCACACTCTCGGCATCCGGGCCGAAGAGGGACAGCGGAGCCTTTCGGACGTTCTCCTGGACGCCCTGGGCTTTCCGCGCGAGAAGATCCCCACCACTCGCAACGGCAAGGCCACGACTCTCAACCTCACCTTCACCAACCTCTTCCGCTACGTCTACCTGGAAGCCAGCGAACTGGACTTCCAGGTCGTCGGACACCGGGACAACAACTTCAAGAAGCAGCGCAAGACGCTCTTCGAGCTCATGCTCGGTCTCACGACTTCGGCCGTTATGGAACTGGAGAGGCAGGTGAATCAGCTCACCACGGACCTGCGAAAGAAAGAAGCCGAGGAAGAGAACGTCGGCACGTTCCTGCGGGCCACGGACCCCCGGACCGATGACGAACTGCGCACCGAGCTGACCGGTCTGCGCGACATGCTGCACAATGCCGAGACCACACTGCGCACACTGCGAACCGAGATCTCGGAGACCAGTGCTGCGGACACCGTCCTGCGCGGGGACCTGCGAGTAGCCGTCCAAGCGGCGACGGCTGCTACACAGGATGTGCTCGCCGCCCGGGAACTGGTCGAGGCTCGTGAGTCCGTCGTCGCCCAGGTCGAACTCGACCTGCGGCGTCTGGAACGCTCCGCAACCGCGATCGACCAGCTTTCCCCCTTCCACTTCGTGGTTTGCCCGCGGTGCGCGCAACGCCTCGAAGCCCGGACTGTCCCGGAAGATCACTGTGCCGTCTGCCTCCAAGCCGATCCCGTCGACGACGACGGGGACCCGGCAGCCGTCCGGGAGGCGCGCAGCGCGCTGGTGCAGCAGCTGCACGACGCGCGTGAGCTGATGCAAGCGGACGCCGAGGTCCTGCGCAGAGCACGTGACCGATCCAGTGACGCCGAGTTCCTCGCCACCAACCTGCGCCGGCAGCTCGATGCCCAGACACGCGACGTCGTCGCTCCGCGGTTCGACGCCATCTCGGACGCCAGTGCTCGCGTCGCCGCCCTCAACGCGGGGATCGACGCCGTCCTTCACCTGCGCGACTTGTGGACGCGCGTACGGGCCATCGCACAAGCCGCCAAGGACATCACCGCGCGGCGCAAAGCCGCCAACGCCGAGCTCAAGACACGCAAAGCGGAAAGCGACGCCAGACGAAGCCTCGTCAGCGACCTGAGCCGTCTCTTCAGCACGACCCTCGTAGAGCTGAACCTGCCCTGGGAGCAGTCGGCCGTGGTGGAGCCGGCAACTTACTTGCCGGTGGTCGACAACACACCCTTCGAAAAACTCCAGGCTTCAGGTGGCAGTCTCCAGGCCGGCGTCAACATCGCCTACCACCTCGCACTCCTGGAATGCGGACTCACCCGTCCAGACATCCTCGTCCCGTCGATCCTCATCATCGACTCCCCCCGCAAGGCGCTCGGCAGCAACCCCGACGACCAGGAACGCGGCCGGCGCATCTACAGCCGCTTCAAAGCCTTGACGGACGCCTACGGCTCGCGCCTCCAGCTCATCATCGCCGACAACGACACCGCCCCCTTGCCGGACGACGCCTTCAGCACCATCGAACTCGACTACACCCACCCCATGGTCCCTGAAGTCGCCCACCCCGGCCCCGGCCACACCACACGCACCGAAGACGAGTACCCGGCGTAGCCGCGGCCTCGGTCGTGCACTGTTCCTCGTGGGTGCGCGCCTCCGTATCCCACCAACGGGGGTGGTCTCGCGGCTCCTCAGCGGATTTCATGCCGCTGTTTTCGGCCAGGGCCCGCTTGTGCGCGCGGCAGGTCATCCCGCGACTCCGCCGAACCTGGGTACGTCCTCCACGCTCGCGTCCAGGCGCAGGCGCACGTACCGGAGTGGGTGCCGGTACACGCCCCCGCGGTCGATCGCGACGAGCAAGGACCGCGTCGAGGGCCTCGCCCCCCCCGTTATGTTTTTTGCGGTCCTGCAATGGGGCCGCTGGCCTCCGGGCCCGGTATGACTGCGTCCCCTCTGTCGAACGAATGACCTGGGGGGTGGTGTCGCCGGGCCCGTGGGGTGCCGTCGGAGACGCTGATGAGAGACCCGGCCACCGCCCGGCCCGGCGCAATGCCGGGCACAGATGTGGGCGGCAGGTCTGCATAACGTGGATGCGCGAGCACGGTGCCACCGCCGAGGCCGGCACGGTCAACCACCCGGGAGGGATGCGATGTTAGACACTGGCGATGTGGGCGTCTTCCTGGGTATGGACGTCGGCAAGACGGCTCACCACGGCCACGGGCTGACGCCGGCGGGCAAGAAGGTCTTCGACAAGCCGATGCCCAACAGCGAACCGAAACTGCGGGCCGTCTTCGACAAGCTGATCGCGAAGTTCGGCACGGTGCTGGTGATCGTGGACCAGCCCGCCTCGATCGGGGCTCTGCCGCTGACCGTCGCCCGTGCCGTGGGCTGCGAGGTCGCCTATCTGCCCGGACTGTCGATGCGGCGGATCGCTGATCTGTATCCGGGCGAGGCGAAAACCGACGCGAAGGACGCGGCGGTGATCGCGGACGCCGCCCGGACGATGCCCCACACTCTGCGGTCACTGGAGCTGACCGACGAGATCACCGCCGAGCTCACGGTGCTGACCGGCTTCGACCAGGACCTCGCCACCGAAGCGACCCGCACCAGCAACCGGATACGCGGCCTGCTCACCCAGTTCCACCCGTCGCTGGAGCGTGTGCTCGGGCCCCGGCTGGACCACCCGGCCGTCACCTGGCTCCTCGAACGCTACGGATCCCCGGCCGCTCTGCGGAAAGCCGGCCGCCGCAGACTCGTCGAACTCATCCGCCCGAAAGCCCCTCGGATGGCCGCGCGGCTGATCGACGAGGTCTTCGACGCTCTCGACGAACAGACCGTCGTGGTCCCGGGAACGGGGACCCTCGACATCGTGATCCCGTCCCTGGCCGCCTCGCTCGCGGCGGTTCACGACCAGCGCCGGGCCTTGGAAGCCCAGATCAGCAGCCTGCATGGAGGCTCACCCTCTTCACCCGGTCCTGACCTCGATGCCGGGAGTCGGAGTCAGGACCGCCGCCGTCCTGCTGGTCACCGTTGGCGACGGCACCAGTTTTCCCAGCGCCGCCCACCTCGCCTCCTATGCCGGCCTCGCCCCGACGACGAAGTCGTCCGGGACCTCGATCCACGGCGAACACGCACCACGAGGCGGAAACCGGCAGCTCAAACGCGCCATGTTCCTCTCCGCCTTCGCCTGCATGAACGCCGACCCGGCCTCCCGCACCTACTACGACCGGCAAAGAGCCCGCGGCAAAACCCACACCCAGGCGCTCCTCCGCCTCGCCCGCCAACGCATCAGCGTCCTGTTCGCCATGCTCCGCGACGGCACCTTCTACGAGTCCAGAACCTCCACCATCACCCTCGCCGCATGACCACCCCAAACAGCCTCATACCCGCCACCACGTCCTTGACGAAAGACATAGAGACACCCCCCCCCACGCCGAGGAGAACTTCACCCCGGTCCACGGATGCTCCGGGCCGGCTGCGGTGAGGTGCTCGGCGACCTGCTGGGCCGCGTCCGGGTGCAGCGGTACCGTCCGGCCGACGGCGCGGAGGCGGCCGTGGTGGTCGTAGCGGCCAAGGACGAGGAGCTGGGGCCGGGCGAGGGTGCCGGTGATCGCGCCGATGATGGCCTCGGTGCTGTCGCGGCGTCTGATCTTGTACCAGGCTCTCGATCCGGGGAGGTAGCGCTGGTTCATTCCCTTGGATCTCTGGGAACGGAGGCTGCTGAAACATCGGGTGGACACGCGCCCCATGTTCTGCAGCCCACTCCTCGGCTGCCGATCTTTCCGGGCCAGGCGGAAGCGTCGCCACGTCCCTTGGGCCGGCGGGTGATCGACGGTCATGAGGTCGCTCGCCCAGAAGGTGCAAGCCGCCGGATGCCAGATCTGGGTTGGCAGTCCATGGCCCCGACGTGTGATCGTCAGGCAGAGGCCCCTGGCCGCTTCAGTTGCTGCGGCCCTCCAGCTCCCCGTCGACGCTGGGCTGGGGCGGGAACTCCAGTGCGGCGTCCGGGTCGTCGCGGGCTTCCTCAAGGATGTGCCGCGGGACCTCCCCGGGCCTGTCCGAAGCTGTTCGGAGCTGGGAGGTATCCCCGTACTCCGCCTCGATGCCGCGGAGGAACCTACGGCGCAGGCGCAGTACCCGGAAGAACGGAGTCATCGAATCGCCCAATAGTTCCATTGCGAGGCCCTTGGAACGAGCCACCTTCATCCCGGCCGCCAAGTCGGCAACCGCTAGGGCAGCAGGGCCGATGGAGGCTTTGGCGGCGAGTTCGACGGTGGAGCCCTTCGCGCCCCCGGCGAGCACGGTGCCGTGCTCTGCCGTGACGAGATGGCTTACTACACACCATTCCTTGGGCCAGGTGCCAGCCCAGTACCGATTGACCATCTCTGCGGCGAGAATGGGTTGGGAGGCCAGACGGCCTTCGGCGAGGCCTCGGTAGGCGACCAAGACCGAGCTCTCTCCGGTGAATTCGACGAGGGCGCCGGCCTGTTCGTCGGCGAGCGCCGTGAAAGCGCCACGGCCCTGACCTGCGATCTTGAAAGTGACATCGACCTGGCCCTTTGTGCGCCAGGACAGCTCGTCCCGCGTCACTGGAGTCACCGCCACTGACGTAATGCCGTTCTCCTCCAGGTTGCTGATCGGCACGAGGCTGCCCGCGCTCACTGTGCCGATCTCGCCCAGACTATGCCGGGTGGAAGGGTGCCACGTCACCCAGTACCCCTCACCCCACAGGCTGGACAGCTCGCGTACGAACGATCGCGCGATATCGGTCATCAGTCGACTCCGTAGTGCTGGAAGCAGTCGGTATAGATGCACGCACCGAATGGCGGGTCCCCGGGCGGCAGGTCGCCATGGCCGAGGCGCTTGGTCGCCTCAGCCCGGGACATTGCCGCCAACCGCGCTCGCGCGGTGGCGAGCGCGGTCGAAGGGGATGCGGTGTACGACGTGTAGAAGGTGTGCATGAGCAACGCTGCTGCTCCGTCGTGCGCCGGCCACAGTGAGGCCACTACATTGCGTGCCCCCGCGACCAGGAACGCCCCTGGAAGGCTGGTGAACTCACTGGCTGCATGCAGCCGGGGGAGTCCGGAATCACAAGCAGCAAGCACGACTAGGACACAATGCGGGAGGTGGAGTCGGCCCGTGATCTGTGCGGCGGTGAAGAGCTCCAGGCCGTCGGCATCTCGCAGTAGCGGCGCGGCAAGTGGGTCGCGTTCTCGGGCCGCCACTACTTCGAGCCCGGAGCGGTAGGCGCTCTCGCCGTTGAAATGACCGTGGCAGGCGAAGTGCACGCGGCCCGCTGCCGGAAGTGTGGCGATCAGGGCCTGCGCTTCAGGGGCACAGGGCTGATAGCCGAGGTCCGGGGGCAAGTCGTACGCCGCGTGGCGCAGGGTCCTCGACGGATCGGAGACGGAGATCCAGGGCCGGCGGCCTTCGCGTGGACGGGCCCGCAGCACGGGTAGTGCTCCCGGCGTGGGCAGGACGCTCACGGTGCAGCCGGGAAGGGGGGAGGCGAGCCGCCAGAAAGGGAGCTGGAAAAGTTCGTCTTCCGGTGTGATCAGGATCCGCATAAGCGGCCCCGGGCAGACCTCCCCGACCAGCTCGACGACGGCGGAGAACAGTGCCGTGTCGAGTGCGGCGACCGCCCCTTCAGCAGCGCTTGCAGCCTCCTCCTGGTCATCGGGATGCGCGGCCAGGTACTCCCTCCGGGTGCGCTGCAGGCGGCGCAGCAGCGCCTGTCGCTCCGCTTTCGACCAGCCGACGAGCCGGGCTGTCGTGCGTCCCTCGCTGGTGAGGCACGTGACGGCGACGCCCTCGGGCACAGTCAGGAGATCGACGAGGACTTCGCCAGAAGCGAGCGCTGTGGTCAGCTCGCCTACCGGAACGGGCGCGGAACTCACAGTGAGCTGGACCCCCGACCGGGCGGCCTGCTCCGTGAGGCCGGTCGCGCTGCGGTTCCGTTCGGCGATCGGCTCCGCCAGTTGCCTGTACTCGGCGGCGGCGAGCTGTACGGCCGCCTCGGCGGCACGCAGCTCAAGGACACCGCGGACCAGCAAGGGGTCGCCGTGGCCCTCGATGGCTGAGCCGACGCGCAGTGCCTCCGTCATCGTGGCGGCCCGTGCCCGCTGACCGATCTCAAGAAGAGTGTCCGGCCGAGGCTCGAGGCCGGCGGGGTCGGCCCCGGCCTCCACCATCCACCTGCCCGGGCGATAGCTCACACAAGTGGTGAGCACGGCCACGTCGTAGGCCTCGGCAAGGGCGACGCCGATGCTCTGCCGCAGCTCTGTCGAGACTGCCCGCTCACACAGCTGTTCGCCGAGCTCAAGGGCTGGCTGGACTTCGACGAGCGCTTCGTGGAGCCGTCTGCGGTCGGCCAGGGTACGCGCCAGATACGAACGGAACAAAATTTCGTGCAGGTGGTCCCCGTGTCGGTGGGTGGTGGCGATGGCGGCCCGGATGGACACCTCGGCCTGCTGGTGCTGGCCCGTACGGCCGAGGGCGATCGCGAGATTGATGCGCGCGTCTGCCTCGTAAGCGGGATCGTGAAGCCGGAGGGCCTCGGCGACACAGGCGCGCAGGAGAGGGATGGCCTCGGCGGCGAGCTCGGGATGACGCTGGACGAGCGCCGATGCGCGGTGCCAGACGGAGGCTTCGGACCCTCCTGTGGCGGCACCGTCGTCGTGTAGGTCATGGCTCCAGTGCCGGGCCCAATCGATGCGGCCCGCGGCCGTCGCCTCCGCAGCCGCCTGATCCATAATGCTCCGAGCCCGTATGTGCTCACCGATATGGCCCCAGGTGATCCCGATCTCGCTGAGCGCATACGCCGCCCATGCCGCGTCGTTACAGGCGAGTGCGAGTCGCCGTGCGTCCTCCAGCGCCGCCAGCGCCTCCTCGAACCGGCCGGCCTGACGAGCGATCACTCCGTGCCTGCGCGCGAACCCGGATGGGCTCTCCATCAGCAACGCATCCCGCACGTCGGAGACATCCCTGATCGGCCGTGCGGTCGCGATGATTCCCAAAGCGGCGTTCGCATGGCCCCGCCTGGCCGCTGCTTCGGCCTTGTCGAACAGGGCCATGCAAAGATCGCTCAAGCTTCCCTGCCGTTCCGCCTCAGCTACTACGGCCGCGACGTCCTGGTCGAACTCCTCGTATCTCCCGGTCCGACGAAGTACGTGGAGTCGAATTCGCCTGGTCAGTAGTCCCGCGCTAGAGTGTGCGTCGGTGTACTTCACGGCCTGGTCGAGGAAGTTGCGGGCAGGGTGGTAAGCACTGCGAACGATGAGTTCCGCAGCGCCCAGGACCAGCACGGCCGCCTGGAGGCTCGGATCAACGGGCACGGCTGCTCGCTCAGCCAGCTGTATCCCGGTCACCAGACGCATGACTGACGGTTCGGCATCCATAGCCTCTACGACCTCCCGCACCTGGGTGGTCCGCCTTGCGAAGAAGTCGGCGGCCGCGTCGGGCGGAATCGCCTGCAGGGATAGAGCCGCGCTCTCAGATGACACCCGGCCGTCGAACACCGCCGAGAGCACCAGCGCCACGTCGTTGCCGTCACCCATCTTCTCGTTACATCCCTTCCATCCCGGTTCACGAGCCCTGATCCGCGATGTGACCACCGATGGATGCGGCAGCGGCCGTGAACCCTTCCGGCAAAGACGCGAAGACCGATGCCCTGACTTCCTCTGGTCTGTCACCGAGCAACTGGGCTAGATCACTTATGCCGTTGATGGTGAGTGCGCCGCGGGCGAGGACGTGGTCGTTCATGAGGTTGAGGCTCTGGCCCGACCAGGCCGAAGGTGGTGCGAGGCAAGCGATCCAAATCCGCGTCATGGCGAACTTCGGATTCTGGCAGAAGTAGTAGGGCAGGTAGGGCAGTCGGTCGGCGAGTTTTGTCACGTAGGCCCGGACCTCGGGGAACTCCCAGACTTCCCGGGTATCAGACACCGGGACATCAAAGGTGATGACGAGGCGTCCCCGCATCTGCCTGAGCCTGGAGACCTCGTCGGGCCCACCGTCCAGTGAGTGGTGCGAATAGCGCACGACGAACGGGTAAATGTCGCAGGAAGCCAGCAGACCGGGCGCGACCGCCATCAGATCGGGCTGCCCGTCCTCGGCCTCCGGCTCGGGTGCCAGGGTGGATGCGGTCGGGGCGTTTACGCCCACGCTGCCAGCCTCGAATTCGTTCGCAACCCAGACCGCCAGGGTGTCGTCCTCGAACTCGTGCCGGTACGCCCATGCGATCAGCACGGCGAACTGTCCATAGGCATGCCACGTGCCGACCTGGGACACCGCCATGCCGGCGTAGGCACGGCACGCGGCAACGCATTTTTCCGGCTCAGCCGCTACGAATTCGCGCAGCTGGGCCATGTCAACCCTCAATTTGCCCTCGCCGGTGGAAACCGCAAGCCCCTCGAGCCTGGCCTGGAACGCGACAGCCGCCCGCTGCTCATCTCGCTCCGTGACGCCTTCCGGCTCTTCGCTGTTCTCGGGCATGGCCGCTCCTTGGACGCGTTGCCACCTCCAGAATGCGCCTGCTCCGGCAACGCAGCACGTTGGGATGAACATGATCGAGCTTGACGGATCAGCCTTTGGGGCGAGATGTTGGAACCACGAATGGGAACGACGACCGGCACTGCAATCACCGTTAGAGCTCGTAACAGGATCTTGATGAGATGTTCTGGTCGGCCGTGACCGGTGTGATGATTCGGCCGTTCGTGGTGGTGTGAGTACTCGGCCGTGGATCGTGGACGACGACTTGTGGGCACTGATCGAGCCGCTGCTGCCGCCCTGGCCGACGAGGTCACCGGGGCCTCGGCCGGTAGCTGACCGGCTGTGCCTGCAAGGCATCCTGTACGTGCTCTGCAACGACATCGCCTGGCAACTCCTGCCACCAGAGCTGGGATTCGGATCGGGACAGACCTGCTGGCGCAGACTGGAGCGGTGGCAGAAAGCCGGGGTCTTCGACCAGCTGCACCGTATCCTGCTCGCCGAACTGAACGCGGCCGGCCGCCTCGACTGGTCCAGGGCCCGCGTGGACGGATCCCACATCCGCGCGAAAAAGGGGGCGCCGACACCGGTCCGTTGCCGGTCGACCGGTGCAAGACGGCCAGCAAGCACCATCTGATCTGCGACGGACGTGGCACCCCGCTCAAAGTCATCACGACCGCGGCGAACGTCAACGACGTCGCCCAGACCCTCGCCTTGGTCGACGGCATCCCACCGGTGGCAGGTCGTCCCGGCCGGCCCCGCCGCAGGCCCGAGGCCCTGCTCGGAGACAAGGGCTACGACTCCAACCCCAACCGCGATGAACTGCGCAAACGCCGGATCCTGCCCGTCATCTCCCACAAAGGAGCCCCGAACATCAAGGACATCGGCAAGCTCCGCTACGTCGTCGAGCAGACCTTGGCCCTGCTCCACCAGTTCAAACGCCTCGCCGTCCGCTGGGAACGCCGCACCGAGCTCCACGACGCGTTCGTCTCCCTTGCCTGCAGCCCCATCTGCTGGCGACGCCTCAACAAGCCCGCATCATGATCGTGTTACGAGGTCTTAGGAACTGTCCGGCCGGTCGCGGCAAAGCGGCTCGAGCGGGAACGGAACTGATCCTTCCTTGGTCAGTGTGAGTGAAGTACCTCGGCGGTGGCTCCTTCGGGGTGGGCGGGCAGCCATGTGGCTCGCACCGCTCGCGGCCGTCATCGCACTGACGTTGCTGTACCGGTTCGGGATGGATTGGCCGTACCACCCACCCGGAGGCCAGTGCACGGAGGGCTATCCGCTCTTCCCGTTCACAGGCAAGACGGGCCTGCACTCCGCCAAGTAGTCGCTGCCGGGTCGAGCACGTGCGGATCAAGAAGCGGCGAGAGGCGAACGGTCATTAAAAGGGGTGCCCGTCACCGGTGTCCCGAAGGACGAGTCGTTCCGGCCAGGATCACCGTCAGTGACAGAGGCGAGAGCACGAGTGCCTGTACCGAGCTTGGTGTGGGCTCTCGTGCGCGAGGGCATGACGGAACTTCGCCCGGTACGACGCGAAGTCGCCGGAGGCTTAGACCGTGTCCTATGTGGTGAGGCGGACGAGTCGCTTGTAGCAGCAGATGGCTGCGGCGAGACCGAGAAAGGCCAGGTAGTTGCGTGGGTGTCGCTCGTAGCGGTGGTTGAGTCGGCGGTAGCCGGTCAGCCATGACATGGTCCGCTCGATCACCCATCGGCGCCGTCCGAGTCGTTCTGATGACTCGACGCCCTTGCGGGCGATGCGGACGCCGACCGTTTGCCGCGGAGCCATTTCCGCAGTTCAGGAATGTCGTAGGCCTTGTCGGCATGGAGGCGCTGAGGCTTGAAGTGGCGGCCGCGGTGGGGGTCGTGTCTCGTTTGGTGACCGAGCACCATGGGCTTCAGCGCTTGGCTGTCGTGGGTGTTGGCAGCCGAAACACCGACGAGGAGGGGCAGTCCGTTTGCGTCCGACAGGACGTGCATCTTGGAACCCGGCTTGCCCCGGTCCACGGGGCTCGGACCTGTGAGTTCGCCCCCTTTTTCGCCCTGACCTGGGCAGAATCGAGGACAGCTCGGGAGAGGTCGAGGAGGCCGGCGGCATCGAGGCGATGCAGGATCGCCTCGTGCGGCCGGCCCCAGACTCCGGCCCTCGACCAGATCAGGAACCGGCGGTGGGCCGTCGACTTCGATATCCCGAAGCACGGCGGCAGAGCTCGCCAGGCACAGCCGCTGACCAGGACATAGATGATCGCCGCGAACAGCGTCTCATCAGGCGTGTCCTGCGTCCCGCCGCCCTGCGGCCGTACCCGCGACGGCGGGATCAGCGGCTCCGCGATCTCCCACAACCCGTCCGGAACAATCCAACTCCATGTACCCCGCCCCATGCAAAGCTCAACGACGCCTCACCACATAGGACACGGTCTAAGACCGTGTCCTATGTGGTGAGGCGGACGAGTCGTTTGTAGCAGCAGAGGGCTGCGGCGAGGCCGAGAAAGGCCAGGTAGTTGCGGGGATGACGCTCGTAGCGGTGGTTGAGCCGGCGGTAGCCGGTCAGCCATGACATGGTCCGCTCGATCACCCATCGGCGCCGCCCGAGTCGTTCGCTGGACTCAACGCCCTTGCGCGCGATGCGGACGCCGATCCGTTTGCCGCGGAGCCATTTTCGCAGTTCAGGAATGTCGTAGGCCTTGTCGGCATGGAGGCGCCGGGGCTTGAAGTGGTGGCCGCGGTGAGGGTCGTGTCTCGTTTGGTGACCGAGCACCATGGGCTTTCAGGGCTTGGCTGTCGTGGGTGTTGGCGGCGGAGACGCCGACGAGTAGGGGCAGTCCGTTTGCGTCCGACAGGACGTGCATCTTGGAGCCCGGCTTGCCCCGGTCCACGGGGCTCGGACCTGTGAGTTCGCCCCTTTTTTAGCGCGGATGTGAGCGGAGTCGAGGACAGCTCGGGAGAGGTCGAGGAGGCTGGCGTCTCCCAGCCGGTGCAGGATCTCCTCGTGCAGTCGGCCCCAGACTCCGGCCCTCGACCAGATCAGGAACCTGCGGTGGGCCGTCGACTTCGATATCCCGAAGCACGGCGGCAGAGCCCGCCAGGCGCACCCGCTGACCAGCACGTAGATGATCGCTGCGAACAGCGTCTCATCAGGCGTGTCCTGCGTCCCGCCGCCCTGCGGCCGCACCCTCGACGGAGGGATCAACGGCTCCGCGATCTCCCACAACCCGTCGGGAACAATCCAACTCCACGTACCCCGCCCCATGCAGTGGTCAACGATGCCTCACCACATAGGACACGGTCTTAAGGGCCCCGGCAGCGTTCTGGTGAGCTCGGCAGGAGGTCGAGTCGACACTGACCATGCTTCAGTCGAGCCAGCAAGATCGGCGTCGGCCTGAACGGCACGCAGGATCCCGTTCCACGTCCCGTCCGCCGACCAGCGGCGATGTCGTTCGTAGACGGTCTTCAACTGCCAACGCTCAGGAAGGTCCCGCCACGGTATGCCGGTCCGGACTCGGGAAAGGATCCCGTAGATCACCTTGCGGTGATCGATCCAACGACCACCACGTCGTCCAACCGATGGCAGATGCGGCTGGCTACGCCTCTCCGACGAAACGCTGGCCGAGAGTTTCACAACGACGCGAGCGGCCCACCGGCTTCGCCGGCGGGCCGCTCTTGTCACTCCCAAACGAACCTGTTAGCGACCTCGGACTAGTCAGTCAAAGTATTCCGATAACGCACCCACAGGGTTTCGACCCAGGTGTTTGATCCTTCTGGCGGCTCAGAGGTCACCACTGATGTTGGGGAAGACTCCACCAGGTGCAGCAACGTCCACGCCAATCCGAAGCACTCGTCACTCCCGAAGCACTCGACAAGCAGTCGAGCTTCTTCATCGGTGACGGGCATTTGGATCGCGTGTAGCGCCAGCTCCATCGCATCGAACGCTTCGTCGCCCTCCTCCGAGTTGTTCTCCTCGGAGGGAAGTGGGCCCAATCGGACGAAGTTCTGAACCTCACTCCTGACTGTCACAGCAACCCCTACAAAAGATGCGGATAATTGGCTCGATAGTACTGCATCATGCCCGTGATTGCTCCATTGAAGTATCCGGGATCACCATGGTTCGCCTGCCCGATACTCCGAAGATTCAAGAAGTCCGCGGCAAGAACTTGCCGGAAGGATAGACCTGCATCTGTCCGCGCTGTTCGCCTTCCCGCACCGCCGTATGTTCGGGTCATCAGGTGATCAGCATGCGTCATCATGTGAGCCGCAAAGTCGCGGTAATTCGGAATGCGCCCCGAGGCGGCCTGCGGAATGTGGTTTGGAGTAAGCGCATCTCCCCTTCGCGCCCTGCCGTTTAGATCACCGAAGCGCCCCACTTCATGTTCCACAACTGCCATTCGCGGAGGCGCACCGTTTTCGCAACGGCAGGAATCTGCATGGGCAGGGTTGGAGCCACCGCAGTTATGGACAAGGACCGGAGAGGCCCCCGCCAGCACATAGTACGTGTGGAAGTCACCGACGGTGAGGTTGTGGGTGGTGACGGCGAGGGGGTAAGTGCGGGTGGTCTGAACGGTGAGAGTGGCGCCGTCGGGCTTGCGGAGCTGCTCCCCCGGGGTGAATTCGCCGGCGTCGATCCACTGGCGGCGGGTTTCGCTCCAGTGCGGGTGGTGGGAGGTTGAGGTGAGGGTGGCCGGCGGGCCGCGGGGGGTGGCGTCGTCGGTGAGGGTGAGGTCGGTGAATTCCTTGTCGTCGGGGGTGGTGATGGTGGCCGTGACCGTCTTGGGTGCGGTTTCGCCGGTCTGCGGGTCGGTGGCGAGGACCTTGTCGCCTACCTTGACGTCCTCGATGGCCTTGCTCGTTCCGTCGGCCATCTGGACGCGAGCGCCGGTGGGGAAGCTGTTCTGCTTGACGCACGCCGTCGCTCCGGATGCGGAGTCGCCCGAGCGCGCTTCCGCTCCTCCGCCGGTCGTCTCGGCGTCGGTGTCGGTTCTATTGGCCTTGGATTCCGTACCGGCGCTGTCTGTGGCCTTTTCAGTCGCCGCTTTCTCGTCAGCTGCCTTTCGGGCCTGGGATGCTGCTGCGGCTGCTTCGTCGTCGGCCTTTTTGGCTTTGGTGAAGGCGTTGAGAGCTGCAGAGGCCTTGTTCTCTGCGGCGTTGACGGCGTCATAGGCCTTGTTCAGCTCTTTGTAGATCTTGAAGGCCTTGATGCCGATCTTGATGGCCTTGGCGATCTTGCCCCAGGGGACGGCGTTGAGGGCGGTGTTGATGCAGGCCATGACGTCGCCCTTGGTGAAGCAGTCGCGGGCGTCGTTGTAGCCGATGAGGTCCAGGACCAGGTCGACCACGGCGTGCTTCAGCTCATCGCGGCGCTTCTTGGCCTTGGTGACACCGTCGTTCGCCTGGTTCAGTGCCGTCTGTGCAGATTTCGACGACGAGTTCCAGCCCCTGTCGCCTTCCTGCACGGTGTTCTTCAGATAGTGGGAGCTGTCGGCTTCGGTGTCGCCGAGGTAGCGCAGTCCACTGGGGTCGGACTTGTTGATCGGGTCGTTGTTGGAGTAGGCGTAGGCGTTCCACTGCTGTGGGTCGCCCGGTTCGATGATCGGGTCCGGGCTGATGAAGCGGCCGGTGGTGGGGTCGTATTCGCGGGCGCCGAGGAGGGTGAAGCCGGTGGCCTGTTCCTTGGTGCCGCCGACGAAGCCCTTGTCGCCGGCCCAGGTGCCGGGATTGGGCTGGGTGCCGCGTTCGTTGCCGAAGGGGTCGGCGGGGCGGCGGATGTGGTTCAGGTCGCTGGCATTGAACTGGACGCCGTTGGTGCCGTGGTGGTCGGAGGACTGGTAGGTGAGGTTGGACGTTCCCGCGGTGGTGGTACGGGTGATGGCCAGGCCGCCCGGTGCCGCGTAGGTGCGGACGTTGGAGACCTTGCCGGTGGCGGTGTCCAGGGTGATCTGGTCGGTGCCGAGGTTGAGGGTGGTCTTGCCTGGGTCGCGGCGGATGAGCTGGTTGCCGCCGGTGTCGTATAGGTAGCTGGTGCCGGCGCTCTCCCCGGTACCGGTGATCTTGTCGAGCTTGCCCTGGTCGTTCCACGTGAGGGACTTGGTGCCCGGCGTACTGGTGACGGAGGCGGTGTTGCCGCCGGCGTCGTAGGTGTACGAGGTGACCTTCGTACCGGTTGTGCTGGTCTCGGTCGACTTCATGAGGGCGTGCGGGCCGCCCGTGCCGCCGCCGGTCTTCGGGTCCGAAGACGGGATGTTAGGGCCGGTGCCGAAGATCTGGGTGACCGTCGTGTCCTTGGCCGTGTTGCCGGTGACGTCCTTCTTGACCAGCTTGGTGCGGTTGCCGATCTTGTCGTACTCGTACTGCTGCCAGTACGGGGCCGGCCCGCCAACGCTCGGCTTGCCCGTGCCGTCGACTGCGGGTGCTGTGCTGTTGGTACAGCCGCCGATGCCGCGGACGCTGGGCTGGGGTGCCGTCGTGGTGGTGCCGGTGTCGGTCCAGGCCTGGGTCAGGCGGCCCAGGTAGTCGTGGGTGAAGCACTGCAGGTCGCGGCTGGCGCCGTCCTGAGTGTTGCTGATCGAGGTCAGTTGCCCGACCCGGTTGTAGGTGTAGTCGACGACATCGACGCTGGCCCGGGTCGCGGTCTGCTTGTCCAGAGTGGAGCGAACAGGCTGGCCGGTTGCCTGGTCGTAGTCGATCGTGGAGACGACCTGCTTGCCGGTGCCGCCGACGGTGGTGCGGATGGCACGGCCGTAGGGGTCATAGCGCATGTCCACGACGTACGGCGTGACCACCGAGTTGATCGTGCCGTCGAGGAAGGTGAAGCTACCCGCGACGTTGTAGTTGAACGTCAGGGTTTCAGCGGCCAGACCGGCGGCCGTGATGGCCGGCAGGTCGGTCGTCTGAAGCTGCCCGTACTTGTCGTAGGTGTTCTTCGTTTCGTACGTACCGGCGAGCTGGTTCTCGGTGGCTGGGATGGTGACCTTGGTGCCGAGGGGCCGGTAGCCGTTGTCGTAGCCGGTGACCTCGGTCTTGTACGGGGTGCCGGATTTGCCGCCCACGTAGCGGGTGGTGGCGGCGGGCTTGCCCAGGGCCTTGGGCAGGGTGTCGTAGGTGAAGGCGCCGACCTGCTTGGCCGCGTCGACGGCCTTGCCCTCGTAAGTCGCGACGGTGCGGCCCAGGATGTCGCTGACCGTGGTTGCGCTCTTGCCGCGGGCGTCGGTGACGGTGACGAGGTTGTTGGGGTCGTCGTAGGCCGTGGTGGCAGTGCCCGAATCCGGGTCAGTGGTCTTCACCGTACGGCCGAGCAGGTCGTACTCGAAGGTCCACTCGTTGCCGGCGGAGTCCTTGCGCCGCAGCTCCTGGCCCTGGGTGTTGGACTCGTAGAGGGTCTCGTCGTAGGCGCCGGTGGGGGTGTTGCCCTTGTACTGGCGCAGGAGGGACGTGGTGCCGTTGGTGATGGTGGCTGTCGCGTAGCCGCCTGTCGGCGGGATCGAGCGGACCTCGTCGGCTCCGGGGTACTCGGTCTTCGAGCGCCACTGCTCGATGCCGTAGGACTGGAAGACGGACGCGGTGGGGCGGCCGAGGCCGTCGAAGACCGAGACGGTCTGGGCCGGGATCTTGCTGTCGGGGTTCACTCCGCCGTTGGGGAGGAACAGGGCGCCACCGGGGGCGGCCTGGTCGTTGTAGTAGGGGGCGCTGGTCTTGACCTGGCGGCCGTGGGAGTCGAACAGGGCGTCGGTGATCATCCGGCCGTAGACGCCGGAAGGCGTGTGGGCCTGGGTCTGGCGGACGCGGCCGAGGCCGTCGTAGATGGTGTAGCTGTTGATGTACGAGTTGTCGTTCATGAGCGTTTGGCTCAGAACCGTCGTCGGCGCATTGGCGCCGTTCATGCTGTACGAGAACTTGCGGACCGGGGGGTCGACGGTCCGGTCCTGCCCTGGCTGCCAGATGGTGGTGACCCTGCCGAGGGAGTCGTAGCCGCGTTCGGCGACGTGCCCGTTCTCGTCGGTGGTCTTCATCGGCAGCGCGCGGCCGGTGTCGAGGGTCGTGGTGGTCTTCCAACCGAGCGGGTTGGTGTGGGTGACCTCGTACGGCAATGCGTTGGGCAGGGACTTGTACTCGGTCTTGGTGACGGCGCCGTCCGGGTGGGCGGCGTCCTTGCGGAGCTTGTTGGTGCTGGTCGCCAGACGGCCATAGACGTCGTAGGCAGATGTGATGTTCAACCGGTAGACCGGCTGGCCGGCGGCGTCGTACTTCTCCAGGATCTCGGTGCCGGTCTGGTTGGCAGTCGTGCCCGCCTGGCCGAGGGGCTTGCCGTCGAAGTAGGCACGGGTGTCACCGACCGTGTTCGCGGCGGTGGGCGTCTGACCGCAACCGCCGGCGCCCTTGAGGACAAACGTGCGGGAGGCGAGCTCGGTGAGCGCGCCCGCAGGGCCGGCAGCGTACGTGAAGGTGGTGCACAGCCGCTGGTCGGGCCGGGACAGGTCGCTCTTGTCGTCGACCTGGAGCGGCCTGGAGAAAGCGGTGTCGTCGTAGGTGGAGGTGCGTTCGCTTACGCGCCAGGTGATGCCGTCGGCGAGCTTGGCGCGGCTGGTGACCTTGCCGGTGTTCATCACGCGGGCGGTGATGGGAGGCATGCCGCCGGACTGGGCGCGGGTGGCGGTGGGCTTCTCGCGGGTCGTGGGGGTGGAGACCTCGTCGGCGATGACGGTGCCGCCGTCACGGTCGTAGGTCTCGCTCTGGCGGACGAATCCGGAGAGGTGGTCCTCGTCCTTGATGGTGCCGCCGTGGGCGTCGGTGACGTTCACGGTGCGCTTGGTGCCGTTGGCGAGGATGTCGCCGTCCATGCCGCGCAGGAAAGTGGCGACGGACTTGGTGCGCGGGGCCTCGGCGCTGTTGCCGTTGCCGGTGCGGGTGGTGACCGTGGCGTAGCCGCGGAACTGGTCCCAGGTGCGGGTCTTGGCGTCGGTGAACTCGGAGTCGTTGCGGTGCCAGGCGATGCCGCCGCCGTATTCGTAGTCGGTGACGACGGTGGTCTGGCCGGCGACCATGTCCTGCTGGGTGACGGACTGGACGACGACCTTGTGGAACCAGTCGTCGACGGGGTCGGGGAAGGACTGGTCGGGCAGGTACCACTTGACCGGCATGCAGGCCATGGCGTTGGTGTCCGCGGCGGCGGGCATGGTGCCCTTGACGCGGGAGCACTCCGGGGCCTTGTAGACGACGTTGATCCGGCCACCGGTCTCGGTGGTGATCTCCTGGATGCGCGGCCGGTGGAACGGCGAGGTGGTGGCTTCGCTGCCGTCGGGGCGCTTGACCGGACCGTCAACGCGGTTGGGGATCTGCTTGGGCTGCCCGAAGGTCACGGGCGGTACGTCGAGCTTGGGTCGGGCGTTGGTCGCGCTGCGCTGGATGGACTCCAGCCACAGCGTCGGCGCACTTCCATCACCCGAGGGCTGAAGCCGCTGCTTGAGGTTGTAGGTGTCGATGTTTCGGTAGCCGCCGGTGCCGAGGACCTCGGTTTCGATCTTCGCCAGGCGCTTGGTGGAGAAGTAGGTCGGCGACAGGCTCAGGCACTGGCCCGATGCCGCGCATTCCTGGTCGACCGGGGTATCACCCCATGCTGTGGGGTTGGTCTTGCGCTTGGTGGGGTCGCACGCGTCGCCGGCTTCGAAGCAGCGGTCTTCGATGCCCAGCTTGATCTGGGCCGCGGTGTTGGCTGTGCCCTTGGCGGTGATCTGGTCGGGCAGGCGCTGGCCGTAGCCGATCCAGGTCGGGTAGGAGGCGCGCTGGTAGATGGTGGGGGTGCCGGTGCCGTTGTTCTGGCCGCCGCCGCGCGCGTAGTAGTTGTGCTCCTGGGCGTAGCGGTAGGAGGTCAGGTTCTGGTGGGGGTCGACGACGTAGTCGAGGTTCCACTGCCAGCCCAGCTGCTGCCAGGTGCCGTTGGCGGGGGTGGCCGCGCCCAGGCACTTGTCCTGGCCGCTGTTGAAGTAGACCGGGACGGTGGAGACGGAGTCGGCCTGCGGGTCGGTGCCGTCGCCGCCGGGCAGGCGGTTGGCGCCGAAGTAGTACTGGGTGCCGTCGGTCGTGGTGACCTTGAAGGCCTCGCCCTTCCAGGCCGAGTTCCGCTGGTCGGTCAGGCGCTCGATCTTCGTTCCGTCGTCACCCTGGAGGCGGTACTCGCAGGTGGTGTCGTCGCGGACGATCTGGCCGGCGTGTCCGGCCATCGAGAGGGAGAGGATGTCGCCGGCCCAGCACTCGTCGCCCGAGTCCTTGATGCCGGTGTCCTTGCAGCCCTTGTACGAGCGGGAGATCGAGCCGGGATGCCAGTCCCAGCCCTCACCGATCAGGCCGGCCTGCGCGTTCGTGGACGCGGTGCGGCCGTCGATCGAGGAGGAGTCATAGCCGAGCACGAGGCTCGGTGCCGCGCCGGCAATGGCCGACGGGATCTCGGCCGTGTAGCCGTACGTGAAGTTTCCCGCGTTTGCGCCAGCCTGCCACGACGCCGAGGGCAGGAGCGGCGTCGCCGAATAGTCACCGAGGTTGCTCGACGGGCCCGGCTCCATGGCCAGGGCGACGTTCTGAGGGGCCAGCATCTGCGGAGCCGCTGCGAGAGCTGCCTTGGCGTCGGTCTGCGCTGTCAGGCTGGACGCGTGCGCTGTCGGCCGCTTCGGCATGTCGATCTCGGCGACAAGACGGCCCGAGGCGTCCCGGTGTGTGCTGAGCGGCTTGCGGCTGGTGCAGCCCGCCGCGCCGGGTGTGGTCAGCGCACAGGTGGGCAGCTGGACCAAGCGGGCACGCTCGCCCCAGTTGGCGCCGCCGTTGGTCGCCCAGGCGGAAGCGTCGACGGCGAGCTCGACCTTGCCGGATGTGGCGGCCCCGACGGGTTCGGTGAGGGTGATCAGTGCACCGTTCACCCCGGCGGCGCGGGTCGTCTTCGCGTCCTTCACCTCGACGTTGACGCTGCCCGTGCTGGGCATGGCCGGCGAGGTAGCGAGTTCGGACAGTGGTTTTGCCGTCTTGCCGGGTGTGACCCAGACGGGCAGCTTGCCTGCCTGCCCGGCCTTCGACGGGTCGGCGGGACGGCCGGCCGGCTGGTTGCTGATCTCAACCCGGTTGGAACCGGTGGGCGTCTTCGATGCCTTGGCGGGCTTCCACGGCTTGCTGGTCGAGGTCTCCTTGGGGGCGTTTTTGGCGCTGGAACCCTTGACCGCCTTGGCGTTGGGCAGAGCCGTCTTCGGGGGCACCCACACCTTTGGCGGCTTGTCGGCCGCCTGGACCGCGGGAAGCCCCAAGCCCGATATGACAACAGCGAGTGCGGCGACTACCGCGACTCTCGCCCGGCCGCGCTGGGAACGCACGGCAAAGCCAACCCGATGAAACAAGAGAATCCCCCACAGAGCAAAAATGGACGAAACGGAACGGTTGTGTCCGAATCAGCCGCACTCTATGAAGGCTTTGTGTGAAAGGTAAGGGATCTTTAAGGATTTTCCGAGGTGGGAGATGTCACGCACGGGACAAGGTGTCACGTCGCACCGATATGCGGACATCCTGATCTTCAACACTTTGACAAGATCGCAAACGGCAGGCAAATGTGCGCCTGACTTCTGTTCATTTCTGCCGACAGCGAGGCCCTCGCCCATGAGGCCAGCCATCCATTCATCCCATTCCGGCCCCGGGGTCCGACACAGACGGCGAGCCACCGGCTCGCTCACGCTCCCCGTAGCCGGGGCCGTGTTGCTCGCCCTCGGTGGCACGCTGCTCGCAGGTCCGCCTGCGTATGCCGAAGACGTCCGCGGACACGGCCCCGCCGACAGTGCGTGGCCCGTTCCCGGCTCGAACCCCAACGCCGCCCAGGCAGCAGCTGTCGACGCCGCGAAAGCGCAGGCGAAGAGCAGCGGCAAGCCCGTGCTCATCGAGTACCTAACGACGGCCAACTCACAGACCTTCGCCACGCCGGGCGGCTCGCTCAGCACCGACACCTCGCCGGTGCCGCAGCGCGTCAAGACAGCCTCGGGCCAGTGGCAGGCGGTTGACGCCACCCTCCGGGCCAACGCGGACGGCACCGTGTCGCCGGTGGCCGTCCCCTCCGGGCTCAGCCTCTCCGGCGGCGGCTCCGGCCCCATGGCCACCATGACCACGGTGGACGGCAAGAAGCTGTCCCTCAAGGCGCCGTTCTCGCTGCCGAAGCCGTCGCTCAACGGCGACAGCGCCCTGTACGCCTCCGTCCTGCCGGGCGTCGACCTCGAGCTCAGCGCCACCGCCCTGGGCGGCTGGCGCCAGGTTCTGGTCGTGCGCACTCCGGAGGCGGCTGCCAACCCCGCCGTCAAGAAGCTCCAGCTTGCGGTCGAGGCCGAGGGCCTCACCGTGAGCGCGGACGGCGCGGGCAACCTGAAGGCCGCCGACGGCCAGGGCAAGACGCGATTCTCGGCCCCGACCCCGCTCATGTGGGACTCCGCCGGCGCGGCCGCCCCGGCGCCTGCTCCGCTCGCGAAGTCGGCGCAGACCCAGGCCGCCCGATCCGCCTCGAGCGAGACCTCCGCGACGCCGTCGAGCACCGACGGTCCCGGCACCGGGGCCACGGTCCAGAGCATCGCCACGACGGTGGACGCCAAGGGCATCCAGCTCGTCCCCGACGCCGGCCTCCTCGGCCAGGGCACCGGCCCGTGGTACATCGACCCGGGCTGGAACCCCACGCTCGACAACGCCAACCAGGCCTGGGCCCAGGTCCAGGAGGCCTACCCGGACACGAACGAGTACAACGGCACCCAGTACGGGCAGGACAAGCCGGCCGCCGGCTACTGCGGCTACATCGTGGGCAACCCGCCGTGCGACAGGGAGGGCCGCTCCCGCGCCTACTTCCAGATCGGCGTGGACTCCCGCCTCCACGGCGCCGAGGTCATCAACGCGACGTTCTACGCGGACGTCGTGTCCTCCTCCAGCCCCAGCACGGTCACCCCGATGGGCCTGTACTCCACCGGCTACATCAGCAACCCGACCAGCTGGAACCGCCAGCCCTGCGACAAGAACTCACGCATGGGCGGCTGCGGCAAGATCGGCACCGTCAACATGTCCGGCTCGGGCGACATCCAGTTCGGCGTCAAGGACCTGGTGAAGACCGCGGTCGCGAACAAGTGGCCAACCATCACGCTCGGCCTCGCGCCCGACGACGAGTACAACAAGTACTACCGTCAGCGGTTCACCAACACCCCGCACATCGTGGTCGAGTACGACATCCAGCCCACCGTGTGGTGGCCCCGGACCAGCCCCACCCCCGGCTTCGCGGACACGGCTTCCTACGCCGACTGCCGCACCCCCGGCACCGCCAACCCCTGGGACAGCCCGGGCTGGGTCGGTGCCAACAACAACATCACCCTCACCACCTCCACCTACTCGGCCACCGGCCAGCAGCTCTGGACGGCGTTCCAGTACTGGGACGACGACAAGGGGGGTGAGACGAAGTACGCAGAGACCGGATGGCAGAGCAGCTACGGCGCCGTCACGGTCGACGTCGGGCCGCTGACCGACGGCCACCAGTACGGCTGGCAGGCCCGCACCACGGACGGCACGCTCACCAGCGCCAACACCGAGATGTGCTTCTTCCGCGTCGACCGCACCCCGCCGACCGCGACCGTCACCTCCACCGACTTCCCCGCCTCCGGCACCATCGGCGCCCACCCCAAGCGTGCCGGAGAACCGGGCACCTTCACGCTTACCGGCACCGACACCGCCCCGACAGGCGGCGGCCGGACCTCGGGCCTGGCCTGCGCCCGCTGGACCACCGACCCGATCAAGGCGGCCGCCACCGGCTGGAAGTGCACCGACACCGCGGCCGGCATCGTCAAGCTGACAAGCGGCAAGGCCACCATCACCACCACGCCCCCGCACTGGGGCACGAACTTCGTCTACCTGCAGACCCAGGACAACGCGGGCAACATGTCCCAGCCGTTCGTCTACAGCTACTACGCGCCCTCCAACCCCGACACCGGTACCTCCGTCTTCGGTGACATCAGTGGAGACAACAAGCCGGACATCCTGCTGCCTGACACGGCTGGCGACCTCCGCAAGATCGGTGGCGGCGAAGACCCCTACGGCGCGCCCCGCGCCAAGATGGTCACCGCCCCGGGCAACAGCGGGAACTGGAACGGAATCCAGATAAGTCACCGTGGCAGCCTGGGGTACAAGACCGTCGACGACCTCTTCGCCCACCAGGCCAACAGCCCCTACCTGTACGTCTACGACAATGACGGCAACGGCGGCTGGTTCGACGGCCAGGCGGCCACCAACATCACCAAGCCCACAACTTGCCTGAAGTCCGACAGGACGACGGTCATTCCCTGCGCCACCAACGGCTACGGAACCGACTGGGCCAAGGTGACGCAGATCGCGGCGTTCGGCGGAGTCGCCGGCGAAGCCGGCGGCTCTCTCCCCCAGACGTCCCTGCTGTTCGTCGAGAACGGACGCCTGTGGCTCGCCACCGCCGGCACCGGCAGCAAGCTGGCACCGCAGGCGATCCTGCTGTCCGGGAACGACACCAAGTGGGACGGGTACGACCTGATCGCGCCGGGTCGCGCCCAGGGCACGGCATTCCCGACCCTGTGGGCCCGCTCCAAGACCGATGGCGGAACCCTGCACGCCTTCACCGTCAAGAGCGCCACTGATCTCACCGGGTTCACCGACCCAGCGACCGGCCTGATCGCGGGCACCATCGATCCAAAGACCTACCCCCGTATCGGCTCCAACGGAGACATCGATGGGGATAAGTTGCCGGACGTCTGGGCCGTCGACACCAACCAGCAGCTCGTCTCCTTCCAGGGCGCAGGAACCGCCCCGAACGGCGGAAGCATCCAGCACCCCACGGTCAGCGGGGTCAATGCCTCACCCGTCGTCCTGACCGATTTGAACCGGGCATCCGCCCAGTGGGGTCTCACCGGCCTGGTCGGCACCAAGGCCCGCGACGAAGTTGGATTCGACGCCGCCACGGCGCCTGCCGGTAGCAATCCCGCCACCCCGGCGGGCATCACCTTCGCCAAGGAATCAGTCGACGGTCGTGAGACCACTCACGCGGCGTTCAACGGCAAGGCTTCCAGCATCGTCAGCACGACCAAGGCCGTCGACACCCGCAGCAGCTTCACCATCACCACCTGGGCCAAGGCCGCAACGGCCAACGGCGGCATCATCGCCAGCCAGGACGGCACCCGCAGCAGCGCCTTCCTCCTCTACGCCGACCCCAACGGCCAGGCATGGCGCTTCGCCATCGCCCGCGGTGATGTCGACGGCCTGATGTACGACTGGACCGACCTCGCCATCAACAGCGCGGCCCGCTTCACCCCCGGCCAGTGGACCCGCATCTCCGCCGTCTACAACGCTGCGACTGGCGAGATGCGCCTGTACGTCAACGGCACTCTCGCCAGCACCGGCCACCACACCGCCACCACCAGCCAGGCCCCGACCGGTCCGCTGGTCATGGGCCGCTACAAGAAGGACGGCCAGCCCGCGCACCTGACCGATAGCGGGTTCGTCGGCGGCATCAGCAACCTGGCCGTCTACCCGTACGCCGCACCGGTCACCGCCCCCGACGCATCCAGCCCCATCCACCTGGCCGGCGCGGCGGCCAACTGCGTCGACAACGACTACGACCGCGACACCGACGGCAACAAGATCCAGATCGCCGGCTGCAACGGCACGAACGCCCAGCAGTTCCAGATCCGCAACGACGGCACGATCCAGACCCACGGCAAGTGCCTCAACGCCGCGGCAGCCGGCACCGTGAACACGACGCTCATCGAACTGCGTACGTGTGACGCGAGCGCCAAGAGCCAGCAGTTCCTCCCCCGCGCCAACGGCGCGATCTACAACCCCGTATCCGGACGCTGCATCGACCTGGGCAACTACGACACGACGCCCGGCCGGCAGCTCTGGCTCTTCGACTGCAACGGCTCCCCCGCCCAGACCTGGACCATTCCCAGCCTGGGTACGGCTCCGCTGCCCCTGCCGGTCCCGGTGCCGAACATTCCCAACCCGTAGCCATTCCACCAACGGAGCAGGGCCCGCCACCCCACACGGGGTGGCGGGCCCCGTGCCCTCCCACCACAAGACCAGAGACAGGGAGCCCCGTGCGCAAGCACCGACTCGTCATCACCGCAGCTGCCCTCGCGACCGGCATCGGACTCATACCCGGCGGCGTGGCCCACGCCCAGCCGACAGCACCCGATCCCCACAAGGCAGCCGCTCCTGACACAGATCCCACCGCGGCCGAAGCCTCCGGGGCCGAAGTCTTCAGCAGCGCCGAAGACCGCACCGTCCGCAACCCCGTGCCCACCGCCAAGGGCGGGGTGGCGTCCGCTGCGGACGCCTTGCCTCTGTCGATCAGATTGCACAGTTGGGGCACTAGTGCGCACGGAATGTTCCTGCATTCCACCTTCACGGGTGTGGAAGGTCCCCTCAGCGTGACCATCTCCTGGGGCGACGGGACCACCGACACGGTCACGACCTCTACCGAGAGGCCGTTGGAGAGCCAGCACTCCTACGCCGAGGTCGGCGACTACACGATCACCGTCACCGCAACCGCCCCCGCGAGCAACACGCAAGCCACAAACAAGGTCGCCGTGAGGACGAACGGCTCCGACTTCACCCCGCATGCACCCCTTCGGCTCCTGGACACCCGCAACGGCACCGGCGTGGCGAAGGGCAAGGTCCCCGCGAACTGGTCCACCAGCGTCAAGGTCACCGGTCAGGGAACCATTCCCGACAATGTCACGGCCGTGGTCCTCAACGTGACCGTCACCAACACCACGGACAGCGGCCACATCATCGCCTGGGACGGCTCGGGCCGGCCCAGGCCCGAAACGTCCAGCGTCAACTACGGGCCGGGGCAGACCGTCCCCAACCTGGTCATCATGCCGGTCGGCAGCGACGGACGCGTCAACCTCGACAACGTCGGTTGGGGTTCCGTCGACCTCATCGCCGACGTGACCGGCTACTTCACCCCCGCCGCGTCGAGCGGCTACAAGGCGCTGTCCCCGACGCGGTTCGTCGACACCCGCGAGGGCAAGGGCGCGCCCAAGGGCCAGGTGGCGGGTCAGAGCTCATTCGGCGTACAGATCGCCGGGGTGGGCGGGGTACCCAAGGGTGCCACCGCCGTCTCCCTCAACCTGACGGTCACCAACCCGCGCGAGGCAGGGCACCTGACCGTCCACCCCAGCGGGCAGGCCACGCCGACCGCGTCCAACCTGAACTTCACCACCGGCCAGACCGTCGCCAACTCGGTCATCGTCCCCGTAGGCCCCGACGGCCGGATCATCGTCCGCAACGGCTCCTGGCAGCCCGCCGACGTCGTCATCGACGTCAACGGCTACTACACCCCCGACAGCAACGCGGCCTACGTACCTGCTCACGCAATCCCGACACGCCACTTCGACACCCGCAAGGACGGCAAGCCTCTCGCGGCTCGCGCTTACGTCCCCCTGTTGGGTCGCCCTGGTGTCGAGGCGTACGTCCTGAACACCACCGTGACCAACACCACCGGCAGCGGCTTCCTGTCCGTGGCACCCGACCCCAACAGCCGCGAGCAGTACGAGAACGGCACCGCCACCCCGCCGGCGCGGCCGGTCGCGTCCAACCTGAACTGGACCACGGGCAAAACGGTCGCGAACCTCGTCCAGGCTCCCCCCGCGCAGGGCGGCATGGTGGCCTTCTGGAACCAGGGCTGGGAGGACGTCGATCTGATCGTCGACTTCTTCGGCCACTACGGCACCGACTGATGGACTTGCTGTGGGGTGGCTGCCGGCACACGGCACCACCCCGTCGGCTTCCGGATGCGGTAACCGCGAACGGCCGCCCCGTCTACCAATAGGTCCCCCGACCTGGCGCGGTCACCTCCGCCTACCGGACCAGCCCCACCCCCTTCATCCTCGCCCGGGACACCCTCTACCGGCGCTGGCCGGCCGTCGGAAGCCTCGCGGAGGAGTAGCGACAGTGGTTCCGCCACTTCGACCAGCGACTCGATGTCTGCATCGCCCTGGGCCTGCCCGCCCCGGCCCCCGTCTACAAACACGCCGTCTGCGGCCTGTACGTCCCGTTCACCGCACACCGCCCGCCCGACCAGGCCCTCCTCGACCGCCTACTCCCCCACAGTCTCGCCTCCTGGCCGGGTGGCACAGTGCCGAGGGGACCGCTCGCCGCTGGCCTGCCGGCTGCGGTGCGGCCCGGTCGGTCGGTCGGTCGGGGCCAGCACCGAACAGGGGGTCGAGCGGCTGGCCCTCGTACCCGACGACGAGGCAGGCCGCCGCAAGCGGCCCCTGGGAGACCTCCACCAGCCGGGCCAGGACCACCACCTCGGACGGCAGTCCGGCCGGATCGAGACCGAGCACCCGGGCCGCGCGGTCGCGTCGCCGGTCGAGGTCGGGCAGGTCCTCCCGGTACTCGTCAGCGACCGCACGGAGTTCTTCGGCCGTCCGACCAGGAGCGTCCCGCCACCACGGCGCCACGAGGCACAGCCGCACCAGCTCCGGCAGCCCGAGTGCGAGTGGGCCAGCCTCGCCGTGTACGGCGCGAAGGGCTTGTCGTTCACGACGAAGCCGGCCCAGGTCACGAGGCTGCCCCCGGACCCTGCTCGATGCGGTCCAGCAGGGGCTCCGCCCACTTCGGGAGGGCGGACGCCGCCGGGCGGGGCGGGCGGGGGTCGGAGGTGATGCCGATGCCTCCCGCCGGGTCGCCGTACACGAACCGCTGGGACCACCCCAGCCAGGAGCGGACGAACAGGTTCGCGCTCCACGCCAGGGCCAGCGCGCCGCGCAGCCCGGGGACCTCGTACCAGTAGCTGGTGAGCACCACGGCGCGGGAGACCGCCTCGTCCGGGTCCCCCGGCCGGGAATCGGCGGTGAGCCCGGCGGCCAGCACCGATGCCGCGAACCGATTGTCGGCGAGCAGCCCGCCGCTGTCGCAGACGATCGCGTCCAGCAGGTCCGCCGGGAGGCCGGCGGCGGCATGCTCCAGCCTCGCCAGCAGCGCGGGCAGGCCCGGATCGCCGACCGCCTCCGGGTCGGGAACCACCCTCAGGTCGGCCGGCAGCCGCTCGTCCCCCGTGCGGGCGGCCAGCAGGTGCACGTACGCCAGCGCGCGCAGGGTCTGCCAGCGGCAGAGCGTGTCGAGCAGCTCGGTCCGGGAGTTGCGGAAGGCGAGCCGCACCGGCCAGTCGGCCGCCCGGACGTCGTTGCCGAGCGCCCGCAGCTCCGCCGGCAGCGGGGCCGGGAAGACCCGGCTCTGGCCGGGGTCGTAGGACGGCTCGGCGCGGTAGCCCGGCCAGCCGGGTGCAGGATCGCGGGGATACCGCTGCGGCTACTCATTCACTTCGTCCCTTTTCGGGGTCCGCCACTTCGCGGTGTCCTTGCCGTCCCGCGGAGTGATGTAGTTGGAGAGGTCCTCCGGCTCGATGTGGTACGCGTGGATCATATGGTCCTGGCGGATGATGGCCACCGGCCTGGGCCTAGGAAGCCAGGGCGGCCTTCGCCGCCTCGTATAGGGCGTCGGGTGCGCCAGCGACCACGGTGCGGAGCGGCCGCCTGCTGCTCCTGGACGTCGGCGGTGACGTCCGGCACGGGGGCCTCAAGAACGGGTTCGTTCTCGAAGTGGCCGGGAGTAAACGGGTCCTCCTCGGCCGGGAAGGCGTCGGCCTCGGGGTCGGAGGGGTCCTGGTCGTGGGCGGCATGGAGGGGGGCAGGGACAACCGGCCGGGCCGCGGCGGCATCCAGTGCGGCGGTCTCCTCAGCCTCGGCGGCCGCGGCGGCCTCCCGAGCTGCCTGGCGGGCAGCGGCCTCCTCGCGGCGCGCGTTCTCCTCCAGGGCCTCCCCGTGCGCCTGCTCCCGCTCGTCCGCTTCCCCCGTCTCCGTTGCTGCTGACTCCGAGGAGCCGGCGGCGAAGCCGCCCGCAGCGGTCGGACTTTCAGGCGCCGCGCTGCCGGGCGCCGGAAGGGGGTCCTGCCTGGGGGCATGCCGAGCGGGCCGGCCGGTCCGGCAGGTACGCCGCCAATTCCTCCGGGGTGAGGTCGCGGCCGACGGCCCGGCAGATCCTCTCGATCTCCGCGGCGGGTTCGGGCAGCACCACGTTCCAGAGCCTCGCGGTCTTGTCGTCGCTGCCCGTGGCGAGGATGCGTCCGTCGGGGCTGAACGCCACCGACCACACCTCGTCGGTGTGACCGGTCAGAGTGATGCGCGTGGCGCCTTCACCCACGTCCCACAGGCGCGCGGTGTAGTCGTCGCTGCCGGTGGCGACCGTACGCCCGTCGGGGCTGAACGCGACGGCGTTGATTTCGTCGGTGTGACCGGTCAGCGTGCTGCGCGTTCTGCCCTCCCGGACGTCCCACAGGCGCGCGGTGCTGTCGTCGCTGCCGGTGGCGAGGGTGCGCCCGTCGGGGCTGAACGCGACCGACCACACCGGAGCGGTGTGCCCGCGCAGCACGGTGCGCTCCCTACCCGTTGTCACGTCCCACAGGCGGGCTGTCTTGTCGGGGCTGCTGGTGGCGACCGTACGTCCATCGGGGCTGAACGCCACCGCGTACACCTTGTCGTCGTGCCCGCGCAGCACGGTGCGCTCCCTACCCGTCGTCACGTCCCACAGGCGGGCTGTCTTGTCGTCGCTGCCGGTGGCGACCGTACGTCCATCGGGACTGAACGCCACCCCGTTCATCTCGCCGGTGTGCCCGCGCAGCACGGTGCGCTCCCTACCCGTCGTCACGTCCCACAGGCGGGCTGTCTTGTCGTCGCTGCTGGTGGCGAGGGTGCGCCCGTCGGGGCTGAACGCGATCGACCACACCGGGGCCGTGTGCCCGCGCAGCACGCTGCGCTCCCTACCCGCTGTGACGTCCCACAGGCGCACGGTCTTGTCGTCGGCGGCCGTGGCAAGCGTACGGCCGTCGCGGCTGAAGGCCACCGCGTTCACCTCGTCGGTGTGGCCGCTCAGCGTTCTGCGCGTCCGACCCGCGGCCACCTCCCACAGGCGCACGGTCTTGTCGGTCCCGCTGGTCGCGAGCGTGCGGCCGTCGGGGCTGAACGCGAGCGAATGCACTTCGTCGGTGTGCCCGCTCAGGGTGCTGCGTGTGATGCCTGCTGCCGCGTCCCACAGCCGGGCGGTCTTGTCGACGCTGCCGGTGGCGACCGTACGGCCGTCAGGGCTGAACGCCACCGCGTACACGGGCCCGGTGTGGCCGCTCAGAGTGGTGCGGGTCGCCCCGGACGCGACGTCCCACAGCCGAGCGGTCCTGTCCGTGCTGCCGGTGACGAGGGTGCGGCCATCGGGACCGAAGGCCACTGCGTTCACCTCGTCGGTGTGTCCACGCAGCGCGGTGCGCTCCGTACCCGCGGTGACGTCCCACAGGCGGGCGGTCTTGTCGTCGCTCGCCGTGGCGAGGGTGCGGCCGTCAGGGCTGAACGCCACCCCCCACAGCTTGTCGGTGTGTCCGCGCAGCACGGTGCGCTCCGTACCCGTGGTGACGTCCCACAGGCGGGCGGTCTTGTCGTCGCTCGCCGTGGCGAGGGTGTGGCCGTCAGGGCTGAACGCCACCGCCCACACGGGACCGGTGTGCCCGCGCAGGATGGTCCGCGTCGCGCCGGTGGCCGTGTCCCACAGCCGGGCGGTTCCGTCGGTGCTGCCGGTGAGCAGGGTGCGACCGTCGGGACTGTACGCCACCGCCCACACCTCGTCGGTGTGCCCGTGCAGCACGGCACGTGTCCGGCCTGCGGCCAGATCCCACAGGCGGGCGGTCTTGTCAGCGCTGGCGGTGGCGAGGGTGCGTCCGTCAGGACTGAACGCCACCGATGCGACGGTGCTGGCGTGGTCGGAGAGGCGTCGGTGCAGGGGGAGCGCTGCGGCGGTGTGCAGGGCGGCCGCGGACTCGGGGGTGTCGTCGGTGCGGTATGCCTGAACGGCGAGGAGGGAGGCGAGTTCCGGGTTGGTGCGGATGAGCGTGCTGGACTCCGCGGCGAGTTGCCTGGAAAGGGCCTGTCGCTGCTGGGCGACGGCGGTCCGGCGCTGCAGGAATGCGAACCCTCCCGCCAGGACGGCCACGACGAGCAAGGCGGCCAGGATCGCGTTGAGGCGTCTGCTGCGCCGGATCCCGGCCTGCTGGCGTTGCCTGCTGGCCGTGAGGTAGGCCGCGATGTCTCCCGGTAGGCGTCGCTGATGCGACCATTCCATGCCTTCGGCGAGGGCGGTTCCGCCGAGCAGGTCTCCCGGATCGTTTCCCTCGGTATAACGGGACTTGCGTTCGCGGGTACGGTCGAGCCACTGCTGGAACCGGTGGTCTTGGCCGACCCAGTCGCGCAGCGCGCCCCAGTCACGGATGAGGGCGTCGTGGATCAGCTCGGCCACCGGGCGGCCGGGCGGTGCGTCGTGCGCGTCGGGATGCTCGGGCGCCTGGAGCGTCTGGGTGGTGATGATGCGGTGCTGCGTGAGGGTGGCGATGACGGCGTCGGCGGCCCCGCCCTCGGGGTCGGATGCCAGGTCGCGCAGTTCGTCGAGCGGGATCTGCGCGCGGATCGCGGGAACGTTGTGGGCCCGGTCGGCGGGTCGTACCAGGGAGGTCAGGACGCGCTGCGCGATGGGTCGCTGCTCAGGGGACAGTTGGCCGAGGGCGGTGTCGCACCAGGTGGTCAGGCTTCCTGTCACCGCTCCGATCCGCTGGTAGGCGTCGTGCGTGAGGTACCCGTCCGCGCGCCGCTGCCACAGCTGACTGAGCGTGAGTTCTACCAGCGGGAGTACGGTGACGGGTGCCTGGCGGGCTGATGCCCCTTCGGGGGTGGTGGCCAGGACGTCGGAGATGATTTGCTCGGGCAGCCCGGTCTGGAAGTGGAGTCCCACGTCCTGGGCGGGCAGGGTGATGATGTCGTGCAGGTCCTGTCTGCTCAGGGTGCCCGGCACGTTGAGAAGTCCCGGCATGGCGGCTTCCAGCAGTCCCGGGGCCGAGGCGGCCAGCTGTGGGTAGAAATCGTCGCGCATGATCAGGATCACGTGGAGCTCGGTGTTCGAGGTGACCGCCGCGGTGATCTGGTCCGCGACGCCAAGGGGGGTGGCCGACTGGGTGAGGAGCTCTTCGAACTGGTCGATGACCAGCACGACGCGCTGACGGCTGGGTTCGGCCGCGAGTCGGCGGCTGACTGCCGCGGTGATCCCGTCGGTGGCGGCCCCGGCCAGGCCGGCGCGTTCCAGCTCTGCCGGCAGGTCCTGCCGCGGCCGGACGAGGACGGGTAGCCAGTGGTCGCTGCCCGCCAGCGCGCCGGCGGCCAGCGCCCGCAGCACACCTGCCTGGATCAGCGACGATTTACCCGAACCTGATGGTCCGAGCAGCAGGGTCAGGCCGTGCTGCCGGGCCAGGTTTGCGAGCACCTGTTCCACCGCGTCCTGCCGCCCCTCGAACCACTGGGCGTACTCCGCCGTGAACGGCTCCAGCCCCCGGTACGGGCACACCTCCCGCTCCGCGAGTTCCGGCCAGGTCTCCCGCAGCACCTGGGTGGGCGTGACGTAGGCGATGCCCTGCCCCCGTTTGTGCTCGTCGGGAGCGGTGATCTCGGTGAGCATGCCGATGACCAGGCCGGTCACCTCGTCCAGGACCGGCCCTCCGCTGAACCCTGTGGTGAGGTCGTTCGCCCCGGTCAGCTGAAGATGCGCACCCCTGTGCGCGGTGGCGGGCAGCAGGTCACCGGATACGCCGAAGCCGAAGTGCCCCTCCCGTGGGGCCTGGGTGGGGAATCCGAACGAGCGCACCTGATGGCCCTGGGACCCTGCCGCGGTGCCCAGCGGGAGCGGGGCCGTCCCCGGCGGTACGGCGGGAAGCCGGATGAGGGCCACGTCCTCCTCCCCCGGCTCGCGCCACGCTTCCGCCATGACCCGGCCCTCGGACCGAGCAGCGCCTGCCGCATGCGGGAAGACGAGCGTCACACTGTCGCCGGGGCTGCCTCCTGCGGCCCGGACCACATGCGCGCAGGTGACCAGGACGTCCGCGGTGACAAGGAAACCGGCCCCCGCGACCTCCCCGTCCGGGCCGAGGATCTGTGCGACGGCCAGGGGCAGTCTCGACGTACGGTCAGCTTCCACCGGATCAGCCCTCCCTCTCGCCCGGGCCGCGCCGGACGGACCCGGTCTGCTCCCATCTGACCGTCACGATCAGGTGGCAGTGGGCGCCCGTCTTGGTGATCACGGCCCCGGCCTCGACCGCGAGGTCGACTCCGAACTCGACGGTGATCTCGTCGGGCCCCGCCTTGCGCAGTTGTTCGAGTGCGGCGCGCGCGGCCCGGGTGACCGGTTCGAGGGCGTCTTCGAGGCTCCCCGGCAGATCGCGAATGGCGTCGCTGATGCGACCGGCCTTGACAGGTCCGTCCGGGGCGGCCGGGGCCTCGATCAGCACGAAGCCCCCGCCGTCCAGAGGAATCCGGGCCAGAGGTGCCACGGCTCCTCCTGCAACGCTGAAAGGCCCACGATGGGATCCCCATAAGCCTCGTCCGCCCCGCCGGGGAGCGCATCCGGGATTAGGCTGTACGCCTCCGGACATCTGGGCGCACCGTGCGGCTGCTGTGCCCCGTCGGAACCCCCTCACCCGCCGAACTCCACGCACTCACCCGCATCGCAGCCAGCGGCTGGCGCATCGCGGTGCGCGCCGACATCGACAACGCCGGAATCCAGCACGTACGCGCTGTCCTCGACACTGTTCCCAGTGCACGCCCCTCGCGATGAACGCGGAGGCGTACGCCAAGAGCCTTCACGCCGGCCCGCTCTGCCCCACCGTGCCGGACATCGCGCGCCTGCCCGACACCGAGTCCACGAACCAGGTGACCCACGGCCGACGCGCGGTGCCCTCTACATCGACCAGGACCGGGACCTGGACGTGATCGGCCTCCCAGACCTGGTTCCGCCATCCCCGCGGCCGGGCCAGGAACACATCATGCTTGCGGGCCTCACGCTCACCACCGGCAAGCCCCCGCCCGCTCCCCCGGCGTCAGATCACGCCGGATCGCGCGATGCAGCGTCGGAACCGACGGAGGGAAATCACCCTCCCCCCGGGCCGCGCGGGCGGTCAACTCACGATGGACAGCGGCGACGTTCCCCTTCCACAGCCCGAGCAGAGCCCGCACCTCCGCAGTGACCGTGAACCGCCCGTGATACCACTCCCCCGGCGCCGCAGCCGCAGCTGCGTCCTGTTCAGCCGCGGCCAGCCACCGCCACACCGCCCGCTCCCGCACCCCCAAAGCGTCCGCCGCCATCCGACATGCCGGGTGGTGAGCTTCCCTTCCCGGCGCAGAGCCAACAGACGACGTACTGCCGGCCCCCGCAACGCCCGGACCGATACGGCCGGCAAAGCAGCCCCCGTATCCCCGCCCGACCACGCCGGCGGCTGCATTCCTTCATCCACCCGCCGATCACACCAACCACCCGCCAGCCGGTGGATCAGAACTCACGAAACTGAGACAGCGTCATACCTGCCGCGATAAAGGCCCCCGACAGCGATCCCCCACCGATCTCTCACCTCCAAGACAGTGCCCCCACCCCCCGAAACAGCCCCCTACCAGCAACAACACACCCACACTCCACTGTCTCTCACACCACTGCCACCAAACCGAGAGATCGCACGGGCAGCGGGCCCTGATCTGGAGCACTCGATGGGGTGCACCTGGCTCACGAGCGAAACCGCTTCCACGGCAGGCCGGTTGCCGAGGACATGAACGCCGAGAACGTCATCACGATCGAGATCCAAGGCCACGAGTCGGCCGCAGTCGCAGCTGCGCAGCGGATCTCCGAGCTGTTCCTCTCCAGCGGCCCGTGCCGGCTGCGCCGCACCCCGGGCGAGGCCGAGGTGCAGGTGCTGGTGTACGCGGACGTCAGCCGGAAACCGGACGAGGGCGGCTACCCCTGCACCGAGGAGGATTTGGAGGAAGGAGCCAGGGCCCTGTGGTGACGTCCCGCCCCGTCCCTGGCGAGACTGGGTACCGGCCACGGCCGCCCCGCTCGCACCTCGGGGCCTGGCGATGGGGCTGCCACCCCGACCGACAGGGTGGCAGCCTTCAGTCCGTCGACATCGCTACGGGGCGGGGGTGAACTCCACGTCGGTGCCGCCGCAGCCGGCTGCGATCTCCAGCCGGTCCCGCTCCAGCTCATCGACAGCGAGACCCCAGCGGAGCTTCGTCGCGGTCCACTCGGCCCCGTACCGGCACACCGCGTCTGCGGACGGAGGCAGCCACTGCGCCGGGTCCTGGTCCGCCTTCGACCGGTTCAAACGGGCCGGTTATCCGGATGATCCGGGAAAGCGGCCCTTCGGCTTCAGTCCCGGCTACCATTTCCCGAAAGGCGTTCTCATCGCGAGCTCGGGAGCGGCACGTCGCAGCGCGGACCCAAAATCGGCGGCCAAGCCGGCGAGAAGTTCGAGCGCTGCCGCCCGCGACAGGACCTCCACCTCCGGATCCGGGCGCCACGCGGTGCCCGAGACGCAGCGGATCTCCGTGGTATCCCCGGTGGGCGTGAAGGTCAGGCGCCGTTCGATGCCCTGCCCGTAGAGGTCGATCTCGGCGGAACGGCCCGACTGCAGATTGTCGATCGCCTGGGGGAGCTGCTCGATAACCGATGAGAGGTCGTACGAAACACTCACCGGCCATTCTTCTTGGCCGAACCCCGAAACGAGGAAGCGTGCATCGGTTTCCGAGAGCAGCTGGCATGCATCCATCGCGAGCGACTCGTAGTCGCTATCGGAGAATTCGATTTCCACCAGGTCGGGAGCCAATTCCACCGAGGGGGACGTGAGGGACATCTTCATGCTCATTTCACCATCACTTCACTATGGGGAAGGCTGTTTTATAGGTTCCGTCAGGTTTGGGAACCATGCGGACGTGGGTCGGTTCCACGATCGAACCATCGGGTTTGATGACCTGCCCCATTCCCGGTGGGATCGGTACTTCGCGTACGCCGCCATCCGGATCGTGATGCGCCTTCAGAAACTCTACGGCCTTGGAGTTGTCCAGCCACTGCCCTTGGTCAGTGCCTGTGGAGCGGGCACGGTCCGTGAGGCTCTGTGTCATCTTCGTTCCCGCTCCGTGCTCACTGAATGTATGCCCGAAGGTGGGTCGACTCTTCTCGTTCCAGTTGAGATCCTCGGTCTTCTTCTTGCACGGTTTGAGGCCGAGCGGATCGGACCAGGTGTGAGGGTTGGACACGTAGGACCGAGGTGTGGGTGCAGGAGCCAGGCCCAAAGGATCCGGTGTCAGGTATTGCGCCACCTCCGGGTCGTAGTGCCGGAAATAGTTGTAATGCAGGCCCGTCTCCGGGTCGAAGTACTGGCCCGGGAACCGGAGAGGGGTATAGGTCGCACTGGTCGCGGCCCACGTGGTCGTGCCCCACAAGGTGCTGCGCATGCGCCAGGCCAGATTGCCCTCATCGTCGATCAGTTCACTCGGCGTGCCGATCAGGTCGGTGACAATGGAGAAGAACCGCTCGGCAACCAGTTCCCGTGGTGCGTCAGGTCCGAGGATGCGCTCCGTCTGGGCGAGCGGATGCAAGCCGTCGTGGTCCCACGTGAGCGCCACAGGGTGCGGCAGGGCCGCGCTCGTGGTCGTCTGTTCGCACAGCAGGCTGTCGTCCCAGACGAACGACACCCGCTCGACGATCGAGGGGCCGCTGTCGGCCAGGCGCTGCTTGGACACACGGCGGCCCAGGGCGTCGTACCAGTAACACCACACGGAGCCGTCCGGTGTGGTGACGGAGGTCAGCCGGTCCTCGGCGTCCCATGTGTAGTGCCAGGTATCGGCTTTCCGTGACAGGCGGGTCTTCTGCCGGAGGACGATCCGGCCTTGGGCGTCGCGCTCGTAGCGGACATTCCCAGCGCGGGTGATCTGCGTGCCGCTGTAGGAGCGGGGGCCTGCCGCGTCCTGCTGCGCGTGCGTTTCTGGCCATGAGGCATCGGTCTGGTTGCCGACCGCGTCGTAGGTGTACCGCTCGGTCCAGCCCTCGGCCCGAACCGCCGTGACCCGGCCGGCCGCGTCGAGGTCAAAGCGACGACGCCCGGCGAGTTCGTCGTCGATGCCGATCAGGTTACCGTCCGCCCGGTAGGCGTAGCCGCGGCGCTGGAGCGAGCGTCCGTGGCTGCTGACGCCCTGCTCGGTCAGGCGGCCCATCACGTCGTAGCCGTGTGACAGCGTGACCGCTTCCCCGACGCGGCGCATCACCTCCTGGCCGAGCGCGTCGCGTTCGAAGGTCATCGTGCGGCCAGCGGCAGTGAGCGATTCCGGTCGTCCGGCCGGGTCGTAGGTCCAGGAGCTGACGGCGCCGCTCGGTGTCTTCCTGCCGGTTCGGCGGCCGAGGAGGTCGTATTCGAAGGCGAGCGTCCGGCCGTCGACGGTCTCGGCCACGAGACGTCCGTGGCGGTCGCGCAGGCGCGTGAGGGTGACCTCAGGGGTCGTCGCCACGGCGAGTTCGTCGAAGACGTCGTACTCGAACGTGGTAACGGCCCCCGCGGCGTCCTTGCGGACGACCTGCCCGAGAGGGTTGTACTCGAACCCGATGCTCTGGCCCATGCCGTTCGTACGCGCGATCAGCCTGCCCGCCGGGTCGTAGCCGTAGGAGATGGTCCGCTGGTCGAAATCGGTCTCGGTGACGAGCCGCCCGACAGGGTCGTACTCGTACTGCCAGACGAGACCCTGTGGGTTAGTGACCTGCGTCAGCCGGAGGTTGGTGTCGTGGGTGAACCGGTACGCGAGCCCGTCCGGGCCGGTGCGAGAAGCGGGAAGGTCGAAGTCGGCGTACTCGTAGGTGGTGATCCCGCCCAGCGCATCAGTGTGGCTGGTGCAGTTGCCCTCGCCGTCGTATGTCCAGGAGTGTTCGGTGCCGTCCGCCTCGACGCGACGGGCGAGATGCCCCTCCACCGTCCACTGGAACCGGGCCGAATAGCCCAACGCGTCCGTGAAGGAGACCGGCCGACCGAATCCGTCGCGTGCGATCCGTGTCGTCGCGCCGAGGGGGTCGGTCAGCTCGACCTCCAGGCCGGCCCCGTCACTGCGGACGACGGTGACATGGCCGAAAGCGTCCGTGACGGAGACGAGGTTGCCCGACTCCTCGTAGTTGAAGTGGGTCGTGGCGCCGGACGGGGTGGTGACGGAGGTGCGGTTGCCGCGGTCGTCGAAGGTCTGGCGGGTCACCGCTCCATCGGCGCTCACCGTGCGCACGGGCCGTCCGGACGTGTCGTACTCCGCGCTCAGGGTCCGTCCGTCCGGCCTGACCACGGTGGTGAGACGGCCGGCCTCGTCGAAGGTGAATCGTTCCACGTTGCCGAGTGGATCGGTACGGGAGAGAAAACGGTTGTGGCGGTCGTACTCGAAGCGGGTGGTCCCGCCCAGGGCATCGATCTCGGCGACGATCCGGGAGCGCCCGTCGACAACGAACTGCTTCGTGTGCCCGAGGCCATCGGTGATGGACGTCGTCCTCAAGCCGGTGTCGGGATCGGTCTCGCCCCAAGTGAACCGGGATTCGACGTGGCCGTTGACGCCGGACTGGTAGGTGCAGCGATCGTGGTCGTCGTAGACGTAGTCGTAGTGGTTGCCGTTGGTGTCGGTCCACGCGGTGATACGGCCGTGCACGTCGCAGTCGAAGCGCAGCGGGCGGCCGGAGGAATTGGTGACCGCGGTCAGGTGCCCGTCGGTGTAGCCGTAGCGGAGGATCTCCTGGTCGCTGCCGTCCGCGGCCGCTCCCGCGAGGTGGAGGGCCGTCACCCGCCCCTCGCTCGTGGTGAGCTTCAGGTGGTAGCCGCCGTGGTGGACGATCGACGTCGGGGCGCCCGCTTCGTCGTGTTCGAAGCTGATCCAGCGGCCGTTGCGGTCTTCGATCTGGGCCAGGAGCGCGAGCTCGTCGCTGTGATCGACGAAGTGCCAGACCCTGCCGGTGTTGGGATCTGTCAGGGTGTAGCCGCCCTGGACCCGGTCCAGCGGCCACTGTCGGCCGTGCATCGGCAGAACCGGGATGCCGGGGGCCGGGTGGGGGTACGCCAGCAGGCTGCCCTCGTCGCAGCTGAAGACCACGCCTTTCGCGTCGATCTCCAGCCGCTGGTCCACCGTGCTCGACCAGGTCGGACCGAACCAGCGACCCGAGCGGCGTGAGGAGTCGAAGTTGCGCTGGAAAACGAGGGGCATCGATCCGGGAAGGGTGATGTCCGTCTGCGGCAGCAGCATACGGCCGGTCGCCATGTCCACCGGGTCGCCGTCGCAGACGTTGTCGCCACACTGGTTGCTGTTGTGGTTCGGATCCTTCTCGTGATCCTCGCGGCTGCCGCCCGGCTTCGTGTCGTCCAGGTGCTTCGCCTCTGAGCCGAGCCTTCGCCCGGCACCCATTCCCTTGCCGCCGAGGAAGTCCGGAATCATCCTGCCCACGCCCTCGTTCGAGTCCTTCATGAACTCGTCGAGCATCTGCTTGCCCGCGCCCCACGGGTCGTTGGCCATGGTGATCAGCCCTGCGGCCGTCGAGTTCAGGTTGGTCCGAAATTCGGCGGGGTGCGTGATGTTGTAGAGGTCGAGCGGGTTGAGCCCGCGGGCGAAGTTGAGTGTGCCGGCCGTGCCCTTGAGGACACCACCCACAAGGTGCGTCTTCGCGAGGTCGAAGTAGTCCATGCCGTCACTGAGCTGCTCCGCGTACGAGGGCTTCCTCGGGGCCTTGTCGCGGGCCGCGCAAACGGCCGTACGGACCGTCTCCGCGACTTCGTTGCGCTGCTTGCGGGCGCTGGTGAGTTTGTCCTGGGCTGCGGCGATCAGGGGCTTTCCGGGGTCGTCGAAGTCTTCGGGGTCGACCGGCCTCGGTGGCAGGTGGTCCTTCTTCGCCTTCACCGCATCGTTGTAGGCCTCGGCCTGCTTGCTGTAGGCGTCGCGAGCGTCTGCTGAGACCTTCTTCGCGTGGTTGTAGTCCGCCAGGGCCTCCTTCGCCTGCCCCTGCGCCCACTCCACCGTCTCGGCGAAGCGGCCCATGGCGTCGGCGGCCTTGCCGAAGGCTTCAGCGGCCTGGAACCAGCGCGGCGGCTCCTTGGCCACCGCCGTCCGGAAAGCATCCGCCGACTTGCCCTTGAGACCGTCGGGCTCCCCGATGCCCTTCAGACCGTTGCCGACCTGCTCGAAGGATGCCGTGAAGTCGTTCAGGTGCGATACCTGAGCCCGTATCTTGGCCACGCTGCCGTAGACCAGCTTCTTCGGGTCCTCTGTCTGGCCCAGCTCGAGTTCCTCCACGTCCGCGCCGAGCCGGTTGGCGGCGGATCGGCTCTTGTCCCGGATCCAGTCGCCGGCGTCGTCGAGGCCTACCTTCTCCGCCAGGCCGGCCGTCTTCTTTCCGATCCGCTCGATGGAGTCGCCGGCTTCCTCGACAAAGTCCTCGGCAAAGTCCTCGACCGGGTCGGGTATGAAGTCACTCCAGCCCATCAGTTACCGATCCCGTTGCCGTCCACCTGGTCCAGCAGATCCCTCAAGGAACGCACCCTGCCGGTGGAGGTCACCGTGTCCTTGGTCTCCGA
Organism: Streptomyces sp. NPDC029164; assembly: GCF_055563995.1. Taxonomy (NCBI): domain Bacteria; kingdom Bacillati; phylum Actinomycetota; class Actinomycetes; order Kitasatosporales; family Streptomycetaceae; genus Streptomyces; species Streptomyces sp. NPDC029164. The sequence goes on from NZ_JBVHWW010000026.1 coordinate 75,912, forward strand.
CCAGGTCTCCTTGATGTCCTTGTCGCTCTTCTCGAACGACTCGTCGCTGTAGTCCGGCTTGTAGACGTCCCACCGGAAGAGGTCTCCCCAGGCCTTCTTCTCGATGTCGTCCTCACTGGCATAGGGATTGCCGTACGCGGAGTTCACGACCACCTTGAAGGCACCCTGCATGTACTGGTCCTCCTCCCAGACCGTGCCCGCGGCGATCCCGAGGGACTGGGCGAGCGTGCTCGCATCCTGCACGAGGCTGCGTACACCCCACTCCCAGCGCTCGCAGAAGTCTTCGAAGTCGGTGGCCAGCCCGGCGTGCCCGGCTTCCATTCCTGTCATCGACAGGTCGCTGAAGCCAGCGCCCTGCGAGGCGCCGGCGGCATCCGAGGACTCACGCAGCTCCGAGATCGCCGCGCGCAGCCCGTTCTGGATGTTCTTGACCGCTGTCGGTGAGACCTCAAGGTCCCCGTCGCCCGCCATCAGGCCACGTCCACGGCGTCGACGGCGCACGCGTCAGGGACGATCCCCGCAACCGGCGGGAAGAAGATCGAGCCGACCTGGTCGGCGACGTTGACGGCTATGCCCGCAGGGCCGTCGACCATCGGGACCACGGCATCAACGAGTCGCGCGCCCAGAATGGAGAGGTACGGCCACTCCCGGTCGGCGGCGCCACGCGCCTCGGCGAACCGGGCCAGTGCCTCCTCGTCCGTGAACGCGTACAGCCAGCGAATACCGCCCCGGACGGCGGACATCAGGCCGCCATGGGAATCGGCGGAGGCGGCGGAACCGTCAGCAGGGACGGCGAGGGGCACAATCAATACAGCCCGGCGGAACTCACCCATCAGCCGCGCCGGATCACCCCTGCCATCCCGGACGGCTGCTATCTCCACGCTCAATTCCATGTTCCTCATCCCCCAAGTGCTGTTCAGCGCCCTGGAAGGAACCTTAACTTGGGTGTTTGCTCCGCCTTCAGGGGGATCTCTGCCATGTCTCCAACAGTCGGCCGAATATCAGTCAGGGCCAGCCCTCGCCCCCTCACCACCTGGCCCAGGAACCGGTTTACGCGCAGGGAGAGCCGCCCCCGGCTCGGGCGGGACGCACCGTTTCACAGCTCGTTCGGTGTTCTCACACTCGCTCCTGCGCGCTGTCATCTACCGCCCCCTGGCCTGCTCTGTCTGTCGAACGACCGTGGCAAGGGTTGCGGTCAGGTTTGACGGCTCGCGGGCCTGCGGCGAATCCCTGGCACGGCCCGCGAAGGGCCGTGCCAGAGGTCCGGGCAGGACGGGCAAGGTCACGCAGGGCATACCTCGTTCATGGGTGCCATCGCGACCAGGGGCCTCGCTTCCGGAGCGTCGGGTCCTGTCGGTGGCGACACAAGGTCCGATGGCGCAGGACACCTGACCTCGGTGTCCGTTGTCATCCAATCGAGGCGTTTTGACAGCGAACTCAGTCGTTGCGGCTTTTTGGCCAGCGAACCTAGGCCGTTCTGCACCAAGGAGACAGGTTGATCACCGAGTACCAGCAGCGCCTACGCGATCGCTACCTTGCTGCCCCCGTCATGCCGGTTCCAGCGCCCTGGCAGCCAGTCCTGGACCGCAGGACCCCCGGCGGCCTGCTCGGCATCGGCTTCGCGGTCCATCCGGACACCAGACACGACCTCGTCATGGTCGTATCCAGCGACGGCCACGGACTCTTCGATGCGGTCACCGGCGAGAAGATCGCACGCGACCGGGATCCCGATCCCGCCACCAGCACCCCCGACGCACACCGGGACCTCGCCTGCCCCGGCCTCGGTCCAGTCGCAGGGACCCCGGTCCGCATCGCCGGCCTCTTCGGCGGCGGTCTGCACAGCACCACCCCGGACGGTTGGACGCTGGACATCGTCAGTCCCGAATGGCCCCATGACCGCGTCATCCTCTCTGCCGACGGCGGAGCACACAAAGGACCGGCTGGAGGCACCTGGTGGCACGTCTTCCATTCCGAATACTCAGAGCTGCGCGCTGCCGGTTTTTCCCCGTCCGGTCTCACCCTGCAGTCGCCACCAGCAGCGACCTCACCCTCTGGACCCGCCCGGTGCTCCATATCGAGGACTGAGCGGACGCCGGGATGGCAGACTCGCGCATATTGCCACCGCACCTAGTCCACCCAGGTCAGGCAGTACTTTAAACGACTTGGATGTCAAAGGACACACGGCCCGCGAGTGTTCAACTTGGCCGCGGTGAGGTCACGCGCCGACCTCCTGCGGGCCCAAGCCGGCACACCAACCCTCGCCGCGTGGGTGTGGCGGCATTCGTATGCTCCGGGCATGAAACTCTTTCGGTGGCGCAGCCACAACGAAGCCGGTCGCACGACGAGAACCCCTTTGACCCAGGCCACGGCCCTGTACGGGGCGGGGCGTTATGCGGAGGCTGAGGCCGAGGCACGCTCCGTGGCTGCGTCCCGGTCCCGATCGCGCAATGACGCGTTCGCGCCGTTGGCACTGGGTATCGCCGCGCTCGCTGCGGGCGCTCAAGGCCGCCATGCCGATGCCGTCACCACATACGACGCACTGCTGCCGGTCGCCGGCAGGATCTTCGGCGCCGAACACCCGCAGACCCTCAAACTGCGCTCGGACCGCGCCCAGGCGCTGAGCTCACTCGCCCGGTACGCCGAATGCGAGGCAGAGTGCGCGGCCGTCGCCCAGATCGCAGCCCGCGGCACAGGGCCGGACATGCCGCTCATAGCAACGGCCGCCCGCAACGGGCAGATCTACGCCCTTACCGCGCTGGGCCGTCATTCGGAGGCAGAGTTGCTGGCACGCGAAGCACTGGCCGCCCATCGCATACCGGACCGCTTCACCCTGGTCCTGCGTCTCGCTCTGGCCCGTAGCCTCAATGGCCAGGACCGCCACGAGGAGGCTCTCGCCGAGGCGGAGCGCGCCGAGGAACTGGCCCGTCGTCTGCCCCAGGAGCAGCGCCGCCCGGAAACCGGCGCTGTCGAGCTGGCCACGGCCACCGCCCTTCTCGGCCTGGGGCGTGGCACCGAGGCCCGGTTGCTGGTCACAGCCGCCCAAGACGCCTGCCTGGCCGCCTTCGGACCGGACCACCGCCGGACCACCGAGGCCCACACCTTGCTCGCTCGCATCGACGACAGCGCCTGAGCAGCCGCGCCGCCCTGCATCGCCCCATGCGGGCGAGCGGCCACAACGACCTGGCGAAGGCCTCAACCGCCGGGTGAGGTTGCGCTACCCACCACGGGGTGTATGCAGGCGGTGGTACCACCACACACCGTTCCAGGGCCGCCGATCGGCAAAGGGGTCAGGCAGAGTGCGCTTGAGGAACACCCGGTCCAGGGCCATTATTCGGTGCCTCAGCTCAGCGCGAGCCCGAGGTGGCAGGTGGGCAAGGACCGCTTCGAGGAGATCGCGGGCGTGCCTGACATCGTCGAGGGCGTGGCTCGGGCAGCCACACTCTTCGGCCTGCGGGTAGAGGGGGCGACGGCCTGGAGGCCCCAGGAAGGCTTTATACCGTCGCAGTGCCAGGTCGATGGCACCCGGGTAGAGGAAGCTGGAGCCGAGCTCTTCGACGCGGTGGATCGCGGTGCTCGTGCGGGCAGAGAGCCCGTGGATCCGTGCCGGTGGCGGCTTGTCCCACCTTCGCGGCCGCCCAAGGTGTTGGGTGCGAAGCGCACCTGGCCGTCTACGCGGCATAGGCCTTTCGGTATGCAGTCATGACCAGCATTCTGCCAGCAGCCGTCAAGCTGGCCGAAGTAGGGCGCTGCGGACAGGAGTAACGGGACAGCTCCTTCGTGGGGGTGCAGGTTTCGGTGCCACAACGGCCCGGCTCGACAGGCCCACCCCGACCAGGTCCGCCTCCCGGACGCCCCGTACTCTCCTCCCGATCCACTCCCCATTTGAAGAGAGTCCCGATGCGCACCGCTCACCGCCTGACCGCCGCCGCCCTCGCCGGCGCCGCGGCACTCGGGCTCACGGGATGCCTGCCCAAGTCGTCCGACCCGTTTCCCGGCCGACCGGCATCCAAGGTGCTGGACGAGTCCTTGACCGCGCTGCGCGGCGCGTCCTCGTTCACCGTCAGCGGGAAGTCACCCGGCCCGGGCCTGCCCACGCAGGTGAACCTGTCGATCAGCGGGACCGGCGAATGCAAGGGCACGCTGTCGGCCCAGAGCGGCGGCAACATCGAAGTGATCCGCACCCGGGATCACGTGTTCGTCCGGGGGGACGAGGCCTTCATCCACACCCAGACGCAGGGAATGTCCGAGGATCAGGCGGGCCAGGTCCGCAAGGAGATGTCGGGCCGCTGGATGCGCATGGAGGCCTCGGCCCCCTCCATGAAGGGACTGGCCAGCCTGTGCGACCGGGACGGCCTGCTCAGGGATTTGTACGGCATCCCGGGCGCGGAGAAGGGCGGGCTGACCCGGATCGACGGGCAGGAGGCGGTCACGGTCAACACGGCCGCCGGGGTCTTCCTCGTGGCTACCCAGGGCGAGCCGTATCTGCTCAAGGCGACCACCAGCGGCCCGAACGCGCTCGATCTCGCCTTCACCGGCATCAACCAGCCGGTACATGTGGACGTTCCGGCCGACAAGGACGTCTACGACCCGGGCGCTACTGGCTGACGTGCCCGGCCCCACCCTGGCGACGCGCCCTTGCCGGTGCGGCAGAACATCTGGCCGAACCGGAGTGGAGGGGCCGGGTAACATCGCCGCCCTCGGCCGCGGCAGGGCGCGGCAATGACGTCGGGAACCGAGGTCCGGTCCACCCCAGAGGCGGTAACCGGGGGTAGGGAAGGCTGCACAGATCGACCCCTAGGGACGCAATCAGTAGCGGACTTGCGGCGGTGGTGAAACTTCGCGGCCCTTGGCAGGAGCCCGCCGGGGTGGGCCTACCTGCCGTCGTCGCGGACGGCGGCGCCCTTGATGGGTTGGACGGACTTGAGGCCCTTCTCCACAGTCTCCATAAGAGCGAAAGAGGGCATTGACCTCACCGCCCGAATCAGCCGGACCCTCCGCTGCCCCGGCCGGCAGCACTTGCTAGCCTCCGGACGTTCATCACCACATGCGGAGGCACCTTGAGCACGGCCCTCGTCCTGCTGACCGTCGGACTCACTCTCTTCGCCGCGGGCGGCTGGGTCTCACTGAACATCCGCGGCTCCGCCGCCTCGCTGGAACGCTGGGCTGCGGCCAACGCCGAACTCGCGATGCACGCCCGCGGGGATCTGGGTCCGGCCAGGCGGGTGGCATCCGCCGGGTTCTACCGGCTCGTGGGCACGGTGATCGCTCTGGGCGGGACCGTCCTCACCCTGGGCGGCCTGCTCGAAGCCCTCTGACGGGCACAGGTCGGAGCGCCCCTCCCGGACGGCGGGTCCTACCTGACCCGGGTGAGCCGCCCACCGGCGAGAACCGGTTCTACGCGGTGGCGTGCAGGGCGGGAAGACCGTCGTACTCGGTGTACGGGTCGGCGACGCCGCGGTGCTCGGTGGTCATCAGGTACTCGTCTCCCTCGCGCGGTGGTCGGCGACGAGCTCGTGCTCCTGGTTCTCGTCCGCACTCACCCAGCTCCAGTGGATGTACCACCGGGCAGGAAACACCGTGGTTCCCCTCCGGTGAGTCAGGCGCTCCGGCGCGGCTTCCCCTTCGCGGTGGCCTTCTTCGAGGCGGCAGCGCTGGTCTTCTTCCTGGCCGTCGTCGCCTTTTCGGCGGGCATCGGGTGCACGGTGGCGGGTTCACCGCGGGTGGGTTTCGCGTCCTGGACGGACTGCTCGAGCATGGCCATGAGGTCGACGACCTCCGCCGAGGCGGGCGCCGGCTGCTTGGCGGGCGCCGGCTGGTTCCCTGCGGTCTTCAGGGCGATGACTTCCTCCAGCGCATCCCGGTATTCGTCGCGCAGTTCCCCGATGTCGCCGCCGGTGAGGGTTTCGGCGAGCTGGACGGCCGCGTCCACCTCGTCGTCGGTGACGGCCACCTCGGGGACGGGCACCTGGGAGGCGGATCTGATCTCGTCGGGCCAGCGCAGCGGGGCCATCCCTGCCGTGATGACGTCTCTGAGGGCGGCCAGTCCTGACCTCACCTGGCTGGGGGTGAGGTCGCTGGCGCGGGTGATGCGGAGCCCCTCTGTTACCCGTCTCTTGCAGTGCTAGAACGGGGATGAGAGCCCTTCCCTCACTGCCTGTGCCTGAATGACGGCTGAATCTTTCGCAGACAGGTGAGAGGACTGCGTCCTGTCCGCGCACATGATTGTGTAGTTGTATCCGCCGTCGTCTTCTTCGGCGAGCTGGACGCACATGTGCAGCGGGCAGTCCCGGCCTTGTGGTGCCTGTTCGCGGTGGAGATGTCGGCGCAGTGCGGCGAGTCGGTGGTTCGTGGGCAGAGTTCGGCGGGTGCGGCATTGTGTGCACCGCAGGAGATGTGCCGTGCTTCCCTTGAGGGTCAAGAACTCCTTGCCATGGCCTTCCATGGTGTTGCAGCTGCCGCACAGGGGGCCGCGGACCAGGCCGTGGTCGTGGCAGTGGTCCCAGGCAGCGGCCGAGCGCGGGGGGGCGCACAGCAGGCACAGGTAGTCCTCGGCCCGGGGTCCGCTCTCACGGATCCTGGAGTAGATCCTGCCCTGGAACTGCCCGCCATAGCTGAGCAGTGTGGTCTGCGCGCAGGTTGGGCACAGCGTTTGTCTGCCGCCGGTGGTTGCCGCGCGCCGGCCAGGGTCGGTGACCATGGTCCCGCAGACCTTGCAGGGGGTGGGCGCGCGGCCGAGGGCCTCCTCGGTCTCATCGCGGCCGTCGAGGATGACTGCGAGCGTCCGCGGAATCATCCATGTGTCCTTCGTCCACACCAGGGCAGGCACGGGCAGTACGCAGGCCATCGTGTACTCGCTGTACTGCTGGCGCAGGGTGTCCTCGGTCAGGCCGCACCGCAGGCTCCAGCTCTTCTCGTGCCCGTATCCCCACCGGGTGTCGCATGAGCAGCCGCTCTGATCGTGTGCGGTACGGGCGTCGACCAACCCATGAATACGGGCCCGCCACCCTGTGGGCTCGAGAAGACTTCCGCCCTGCGTGCTGGGGCCGCCTGAACGGGGGTCGACCAAGTCGTCCGGGTCCCATGACAGGGCGGCAATGGCACGCCCGGCGGCCCGGACCTCAGGCTCATGAAACATCCACCGGTTGGACTGCTTGTACGCGCGGACCGGCTGGTGACCGAAGAAGACGAAGTCATGCCTGGCGTCCCGGTTGTACCTGTACTGGAAGCGGCCGGGCGCCAGAGGAATGGGACAGCGCCTCATCTCATCGGCCAGGCATGCCGCAGCCAGCTGTGGAGTGATCACCCCGCCAGCCTTGCACCCACCACTGACAACCGGGGGCCCTGCAACCTCAGTAAGGGTTGGTTCGGAAGGAAGCTTTTTGGCATGGTCGAGCACGGGTGCCGGGTTCCTACACCGACTCGGGGCCTTCGGACGGCTCCTCGCAAGCATCCGCCATCGTCACAGCGCGCCCCACTCGCCGAACTCGGCATCGGCTGGGCCCGGTAGGTGAGGCAGCTGAAATCCCATGGAGCCCGCGGACGATCCTCTGGGAAGATCCCCACCATGCCGAGTCCCACCGCAGAAGAACTGCTCGCCTCAATCAGCGGGCTGTCCCCCGAGCCGGCACAGCAGGCAGCCGACCGCATCGATGAATGCAGAGCCCTCCTCGCGGCAGGCATCGACATGGACACCGTCCAGCAGCACCTGAAGGACCAAGGCGTCCCCCTCATGAACGCAGTGCTCATCACCACCAGACTGATCGGCGACCACCCCAGCAAACTGAAGGCCGCACGAGAAATCGTCGAATGCAGCCCAGCACGCACCCCCGACAGTGCACGAAGCACGCCACGGCACTGACCGAAACCTGCACCAGGTAGCCGCAAAACACCCCGCCGCAAACCGGATCACCACTCGCAAAAGCGCCGCTCGGACAGCCCCGGCGCGCCACCGCGCTCGCCCTCGCCAAGCCGGTGGCGTCCCGGGCCCGGGCCGTCGTCGAGCGGCTCCCCGACGACAGTGAGCACCGCACCGGCACCGACACGCGCCAAGGTGGCGTCAGGCGGGCTGCGGGGCGGGCGTTGCCGGAGCGGCCGCGGCGTTGCGGGTCTCGCGCATGATCAGCAGGCCGTTGACCACCATCAGTGTCGCGGTCAGGCCGTGGACGCCGAGTGCGGTGGCCACGGAGCCGTGGTGGGCCAGCACGTTGGTCATGTCGCCGTACGCGGCGAATGCTTCCACCAGCAGCGCCCAGCCCAGCGCCCGGCGGTGACCCGTCACCAGCAGGATGCCCAGGACCAGGGCCAGGACGACGTCGCGGATTCCCTTGATGATCAGGAAGCCGCCGCCGTCGCCGGGCGGCCAGCTCGGCAGGCCGTAGCCGGGCGCCGTTGTCTCCGGGCTCAGGATGTACTCCGTCCCGAACCAGAGGATGAAGAGAATGAAGGCGGCGGCCAGGACGGTGTTGATCTTCTTCAGCGACATTGATCTTCTCCATGCGAGTCTTCGTCAGTTTGGTGAGCTTCGTGGAGCTTGCCGAGTCGTGTGGGGCCTGATCAGGCCGCGCGGACGCGGCTGACCGACCCGGATGTCGGGAGTTCGAGGGCCCGCTGGCGGGCGGGGAGCGGGGGGCGTGCGCTGCGGTGCGGGAGTGGCGTGCGGGCTCAGGCGAGGGCTGTGACGAGCAGGGCGAAGGCGGCGATGATGACGGCGACGCGGACGTAGTGGAAGCGGTCCCAGCGGTTCATCTGCTCCTTCCAGTCGGCGGGCCGGTTCTCGGGGGTCCACGTCTTGGTCCGGTTGTTGATCGGGACGAGCAGCAGAATCGACATGACCACGCTGAGGAGCAGCAGTGCGCCGGCGGTGACGACGAGGCCGGTGGGGTGGTGGTGCCGTCCGGCGATGGCCCAGGCCGCGACGAGCGCGAGCGAGGTGATGTACCAGACGGGCATCACGGCGCCGAGCATCCGGCCCCCGTGAGCGCGGCCGAGTTGACCGCTGTCCTCCGGGAGGGCGCTGAGGATCGGGTTGATGACGAAGGCGACGGAGAACTCCACCCCCACCATCACGCCGACGACCACGGTGGTGAACACCTCGAGTGCGTTGAGCATGACGGCCTCTCTCGCATCTAGCGTTGCTAACTGATGGGGCAACGCTAGTACTACTGCCGCTTGATTGTCTAGCGGTGCTAGGATCGAATCATGTCGGTACAGGAACGCAAGCAGCGCGAACGGGCGGAACGCGAGCGCCTCATCGTGGCGACGGCCCGCGAACTCGCCGAGCAGCAGGGGTGGGACGCGGTCACCACCCGCCGGCTCGCCGAGCGCATCGAATACAGCCAGCCCGTCCTCTACAGCCATTTCCGCGGCAAACGGGAGATCATCGGCGCCGTCGCCCTGGAGGGCGCCGCCGAGCTGGCCGCGGCGGTGCGTGCCGCGACCGCCGCCGCAGGCGGCCCGCGCGAGCGGGTGTCCGCCCTCGCCCGCGCCTACCTCGACTTCGCCGCACGCAACCCGGCGGTCTACGACGCCATCTTCCAGCTCGACGGCGGCCTGGCGTACGCGCAGGAGGACACCCCGGAGCCTCTCAAGGACGCTTTCGCCGCGCTGCTGGAGTGCCTCGGCGAGGTCGCCGGGGACGGCGTCGACCCGGGGCTGTTCACCGAGACGTTCTGGGCGGCCCTGCACGGGCTGGCCACCCTGACCCGAGCCGGACGACTGCCGCCGCAGGACACCGAGCAGAGGGTGGAACTGCTGGTGGACCGGCTCTCCATGGTCTGACACACCATTGCGCCGGCAGCGCCGGCCCACCTCGCTTCGGAGTGGGCAGCGGTGTGACGCTGCCCCCTTTCCTCAAGCCCCCATAGTCGTCAGCGCGAGGAGACCCCCGTGCCGGACTGCGACGAGGAGGCCGTGTGGGAGGCCATGGCCGCGGTGGTGGGTTCGGCCGCGGGGTTGGAGCCGGGGGTGACCGGCGCGCTCCGGGCGCGGCCGGCTGCAGGGTGAGGACGGGAGCCGAGGCGCCGTGTCCGCCGCCGGTGGACTTCTCCGGTTCGATCCAGCGGTCGGCGCGGCCGTCGTCGCTTCGTGGTGCCGGCCGAGGCGGACTCGGACTCCGCGACGAAGCTCGGGGTGACGTTGCGGGCCAGAACGCGGGCATCGTCCGCCTCGACCTCCACATGCGCCGAAGCGGTGCGGCCGAGGCCGCGAAGGCCGCGATCAACGCGGCGGCGAGCACGGCGGGGCGGGCTTGGGCACGGGACATGGTGCTCCCCAGGGTGCGGTGAGGAGGCGTCGTGCACGGCCTGCGACGCTCCCTGGGCAGATCCAGGGCCGTCCGCGCGCGGGATGGGGGGCATGGTCGATCTGTCACAGGGCGGGGTGTGAATGCCTCATCCCCCGGGCGGGGCTGGTCTCGCGTACGCCCCGGGATCGGGCAGGGGCCGAGGCGGGGCTTCGGGGGCGTCAGGCGGGTTCGCGGCGCAGGGCGTTGGCCCGCCGGTAGTACTCGTGGAGGCCGTCGAAGAGGGGGTTGGCGACGGCCAGGGTGCGGGTGTCGTCGCCGGTCATGGACAGGCCCCGCAGGACGATGTCGAGGCCGGGGACTTCGGGGACGTGGAAGCGTTCGTCGTGGTCGCTGGGGCAACTCCATGGTCACGCAGCTGTTGCGGCCACCAGATCCGGGAAACGATCTTTCACCAGCGATCCGCGGCAGGTCTGCAACACCACTCGCCCGCCCGGGGAGGCGGGGGTGAACACCCGGGGGATCGCCCAGGGGATGCCGTCCGGTTCGACCGGACCATCGTGGCCGCCGGGCGCCGCTAGGGCTGCAGCCGGACCCTCCACAGGCACTGGAACAAGGAGCTCATTGCGAGCGACGCGTGCACCACCCGCAAGGGGGTCACCCGGGCTGGAGCCGTCGAGACGCCCGCGGTAGCGGCCAAGGTCGTGCGGCCTGCGTGAACCGGCCTGTGGGCTGTTGCCTGGCAGGCGCCGTGAGGGGCCCGGGAACGCATTGGCGGGCCCCTCGCAGTTCGGTGGGGCAGCGGATCGTGCGGCGCGGTGCGCGAGGGTCGGGGGCTCGTTGGTGTCCCGGCCCTCGCGTGGGTGCTACTTGAGCGCGCTCGCCCCCGTCGTCGTCGCCAGCGACGTCGGGAGGTTGCTCGCCGAGGCCTCCAGGCCCGTCGTGAGGATCGGGGTCCAGTTGACCGTGGTCTTCAAGTCCTTGGACGAGGCGGCGTTGTAGGCGGCGACGAGGTCGGTCACCGTGCCGTTGACGAGGTTGCCGGAGCCCTTGACCGAGCCGGTGCCGTCACCGCTGAGGAGCTTGGCGGCCTTCGCGCCGGACGGCAGCTTCCAGTAGTTGTTCTCCGCGACGACCTGGGCCTTGGCGCGGGAGTTGATGGTGTACTGCGGCGTGTACCCGTTGAGGGGTGTGACGTCGTAGTAGTTGTTGTAGATGTGGATCTGGCCGATGCGGGCCAGCGGGGCGCGCTGCATGATGCCCTTCCACACGTTGTGGTGGATGGAGACGCGCAGCTTGCCGACGCTGTCGGTGTCGCTGCTGCCGATCAACATCGTCTTGTCGTGGTTGGTGAACTGGTTGCGCGAGACGGTCACCAGGTCGGATCCCTTGGTGATGTCGAGGGCGCCGTCGTGGATCTGGTACTCGCGGCCGAAGTACTTCGGGTTGGCGCTGTCGAAGTGCGGCGCGTCGGTGAACGTGTTGTGGTCCGCCCACACGTGGGTCGCGCCGCGCAGGGACACCGAGTCGTAGTTGGAGTTCCAGTTGCCGTCGTCGCCGTCGGTGGGGTCCCACTGCGGGAAGCAGTCCTCGGTGGCGGCGAAGGTCAGGTTGCGGACGATGACGTTGTCCACGTTCTGCAATTGGAGCATGGCCCCGGTGAGGCCCGCGTTGGTGCCGGGGACGCCGACAATGGTCGTGTTGGCGGAGACCTTGAAGACGATGTTCTTGCCCTGCTTGGCCTGGGCGGCGGCGCGTGCCGTCTCCTGGGTGCCGGAGGGCAGCTTGGAGCGGCCGTAGGTGGCCGGGTCGTAAGCCTTGAGGTAGGCCGGCAGTGAGTAGCCGGTACCGAGGGCGTAGTCGGCGCAGGTCAGCTTCTTTCCGCTGTCGTCGGTGTTGGCGTCGATCATGCCGTTGATCTTGATGATGCGGGGCGTGGTGTCGGAGGCCGAGCCCAGCGCCTTCACGAGCTGCGCACGGGTGGAGACGGTGACGGTGTGGGCGGCGTCGGCCTTCGTGCCACCGGTGGTTCCCGTACCGGAGGCCGCCCAGCCGTCCTTCGCGGTGAGCGTCTGGTGGTACAGGTCGACGGTCCCGGCGTTGGCGTTCATCACGACAGCACCTGAGCCGACGCATGCGGCCGCGACGGCCGTGCAGATGACGGCGGCACGACGGGAGCGGAGGGACCGGCGGTGGGAGCGAGCAGCCACGGGGCTTCCTTTGCAGGGGGGAGGAACGGGGTTACGCCCTGTCAGTGGCCGCCGCTCCGTGAAAGGTTGCCGCGTGCGGGGATCTTTTTTTGCAGGCCGGGTCAGCAACCGAACCTCATTCGGGACGAAGAGGTCGTGGGTACCCATCCCGCCACCGTCAGACCCGATGAGGCAGGTGGAGGTCAGCTGCCGGAGGTGGCTACCTCTGTCTTTGCATGCGCGTCCGAGACGCCGTCCACGGTCTCGGTCCGATCGCGCATCGATGCAGCCGATCGTCTTGGCGGCTGCGGGCGCCCCTGCCCGTCCGTGCTGGGACCTGCGCCCGCCGGTCGAGGCCGGGAGTGCCGTCGGGTGGCAGGGATTGCTGACCAAGCGCTTGCTCACTGCTACTCTTGCGGATCTCGTCCGGACATCACATGTCGCACACATAACAGGCAGGCGCCCGGTTCCGGGCCCCGAGGTCGCTGCGAGGAGGCATCGCCCGTGGCCGCAGTCGTCGATGACGCCGCCTCCGTGGAGTTCCATGCCTTCTTCGAGCGGCACCACGCCGAATTGGCCCGGCTCGCGCGCCTGTTGACCGGCGAAGCGGACGCCGCCGACGACCTGGCCGCGGATGCGCTGCTCGCGCTGTGGCACCGCTGGGACCGGGTGCGGGCGAGCGAGCAGCCGGTGGCGTACGCGCGGGGCGTGGTCGCCAATCTGGCCCGGACGCGGATACGCAGAGCGGTGCGCGAGCGGCGGCGTGTCGCGCTGTTCTGGGCGCAGCGGGAGGAGAAGACAGAGAATCCGGACGTGGCCGGGGTGGTCGACGTACAAGGGGCGCTGCGCAGGCTGCCGTTCCGGAAGCGGGCGTGTGTCGTGCTGCGCCATGCGTTCGACCTGTCCGAGAAGGACACCGCGATGGCCCTGGGCGTGTCGGTCGGTACGGTGAAGAGCCAGACGTCGAAGGGGATGGCCGAGCTGCAGCGGCTGCTCGGCACGCAGGACGCTCCGCGTAAGGTGCACGCGGCGATGGCGCGTACCGGGAATGCCGGAGGAAGGAACCGATGAGCATGCGGCGGGACGTGCACGACGAGCTGCGCACCCGGCTGCACGAGGCGGCCGGGGCGCACCGGCCCGACCGCGCGCGGATCCTGGCACGCCTCGAACGCGGCATGGCGCAGGAGGACCCGCCCCGCTCCCGTGCGGGCCGCCCTCCCCGGTTCGGCTGGGTGCGCGTGGCGGGCGTCACCGCGGCGGTCGCGGGGATCCTCGCCGCCGGCGGCTACGGCGTGGCCTCCGTGGTGAACGACGAGCCTCCGCAGCAGACGGTCGCGGTCCCGCCGACGCCCGCCCCCACCTCCACGCCCACCCCGTCGACGGACGCGACGCGCCGGGCTCCTTCGCCGGTGGACCCGACGCCCGCGGAGCCGACACCGAGCGCCCCCCGCGAGCCCCGCGAGCCGAGCGTCTCCCCGCCGCGTACGCCCGATACCGGCGCGCCCGCCGCCGGCGAGCAGGACGGGCCGCTGTGGTCGGACGGCTCGGTGGACCCGCACAGCAACGACTTCTGGGCGCAGAGCAACGTCACCCTCAAGACGCGCGAGGAACTTACCGCGCTGACCGTCGAGTTGCGGATCGCCCAGACCGGCGGGGTCGCCTCCGCCGGGGCGTGGCGGTCGCTGCCCGAGGCCGACTTCACGCTGACGGTCGCCGAGAAGGACGGTTACCTCGTCCACACCTGGGTGCTCAAGCAGGGTCGTACGGTGCCGACCGGCCAGTGGATGTTCGCCGGGCAGTACCACCACGCCCGCGGCGGCCGGGACGCCCGGGACGACCGCTACGCGGCCACCGCCCGGACGCGGAGCGAACCGCTCGCCGTGTCGGGCGACTTCGCCCGGCACAACGACTGATGACGAAAATGCGGCAACGTTTTTTCCCCCCGTGGCGATCAGAAGGCGCAAGGTCTTCCCCACGCAAGGAAGGGACATGACTGCACGAGCTGACCGGTGCGGCGATCGTCACCACGCCGGAGGCCTACGGCGACTCCGATCCGGCCCCAACGGGTGGGCACGGGGCCTGACCCGCGCACCCCGCTCTCTGGGGGTCATGTGCTCCGGGGCAAGGGATCGGGCCACCTCGCGCCGGATCCTCCTGGATATATCCGGAGGCGAGGACGCTTCCCAGAGCAGGTCCTCGATCGCCATCCGTTCCACGGCAGTCGCTTGGCCGCTGGCCAGGGCGCGCTTCGCCACCGTGGGAAGGTCGCTGACAGCCAGCCGTGAGCCATGAGCCCGGTGATCGCCTTTCGCTCGCTGAATGCGGCCATCCTGACCGGGTTCAACGAGCGGCCACCGTGATCGCGGGTGATCCAACCCAGACCGTGGCGCCGTCCGAGGTGACGGTCACACCGTGCTGGCCCACGCAGGGGCCGGCCGAACTCTTCCCACCGGCTGAATGCGGCAGTGATCACCCGCGCAGCGGCCCGGGTGCCGTCGTGGACGGGAGCTTCGGCGAGGTCGGCCACCTGGGGCATGCGGCTCCGTCGGGTCGACGACGCTGCTTCACAGGAGCAGTCGTGGCGGCCAAGCACTTCCTCGTGTTGGTGCGCTCCCGGAGGGGCGGTCGGTCACCGCCCCTTATCCTTCTTGCCCTTGGCCTTTCCGGGGATCTCCTGCGTCTTCGCCGCCCCCGGAGCCTTCGACGGGCGTTCTGTGACCTGCCGCGCCGAAGAGGTACTGGTGCGTGCCTGGAGTTCTTGTGGAGTCGAGGGCGCTGCGGCCGGCGAACGCGGGGTGGACGTCTCGGCTGCGGGGAGCGACGTCGCGGGCGGCCCTGCTGGTGAGGATCCTGCCGGGGCTGCCATCTCGGTGTTCTTCGGTGCCGCGGGCTGCTCGTGCGTGGGAGCGGTGACGGGTGCGTTGTTGCCCGCTTGGATGCCGCCCATCACCAGCACGCAGGTGCCCGTGACGCTCGCCGCCGCAAGGCTCCACCAGAGCGGGCGGCGCCCTCGGGCAGCCCCAAACGGATCGGGCGTTCGCACGGCAGCAGCGGCAGAGGGCAAGAAGTGGGAGCGACGTGTGGTGGTGCCGTTGAGCGTGGCGCTGGCTGGGGTGCGGGGGCGCGGTGCTTGCGCCATGTCCTGCAGGCATTGGTGGACTGCGGCGGCGTCGGGACGTGCCGCAGGAGCCTGGTCGGTCATCTTTTCGAGCAGGCGGGCGAGGTCTTCCGGTAGTTCTTCGGGTATGTGGGGCCGGCGCAGGAGGTGGGCGGTGCCGATCTCCATAGGAGTTCCCTGGTACTCGCGCCGCCCGGTGAGAGCCTCCAGGAGAGTCACTCCCAGGGCGTAGATGTCGCTGGCCGTACTCGCGCCTTCGCCCAGGAACTGTTCCGGGGCCATGTAGGCGACGGTGCCGACGAGGGTGTCGGGCGCGCTGTGGGAGCGCTCGTGGACGGTCCGTGACAGCCCGAAGTCGGCCAGGTGGGGCGAGCCCTCTGCGCCGAGGAGAATGTTGGAGGGTTTCACATCGTGATGGATGACGCCGTGGGCGTGCACGTGGTCGATGGCCGAGGAGATGGCGGCGCCGAGCCGCATGAGCTGGACGGGGCCCAGGGGGCCCGCGTCCATTCGGGTGCGCAAGGTGACGCCGCGGATCAACTCCGTGACCATGAAAGCGCCTTGGCCGTGTCGGCCGGCGTCATAAACGGTGACGAGGGCGGGATGGGAAAGACGGGCCAGTGTGCGGGCCTCGTCGCAGAAGCGGTCGGCAGTGACGGTATCCGTGCCCACGCGGAATACCTTGACGGCCACCTCACGGCCCAGCACCTCGTCGACACCATGGAACACGTCCGCCGTACCGCCCGACCCTATGAGGCCCTGGAGCCGATAACGGCCGCCCAGGACGGTGTCGCGTAGAGGCGGTCCTCCGTACTCTGGGACGGACAGGGCCGACATGGGTCCTCCTCTACTCGCTGGCAGTGACGCGCGCCTACCCTTCGGAAGTCGCGCTACTCACCGGGCTCCGGGAGCCCCTACCCAGTACACGGGACACAGTGCCGCCAGCAGCTCACCGCCCTCGCAAAGCTGGGCGTGGACTGGGCGTGAGATGTCAAAGCCCTCGGAGAGCAGCGCTTCGCTCTCGGCCGCCGCCTCCAGGACGTGGCTCAGGACCGCCAGATCGGCGGGCCCGCGTGGGCACGCCGTTCGGCGAAGCCTGTTTACCTGCTGCCTTCGCCTCCGACCACGGCCGGCGCCCTGCCGTCATGACCCGCCAGCCCGAGTCCGCCCGGAGGCAGGCTTTGACCCCCGAGGTCAGCCCTCGACTCCTGTGGAGGTGCGCGGGCCCCGACAGGCTGGGACTCCGGGGGCCGTCAGGCGACGCCGCCCTCCATTCACCGATCGCCCTGAAACGGACATACGTGGCACCGGGCAAGGGAAACCTCCTCTCTTCCAACGACCTTGATTTCCGTGCGGCGGCCGCGGGTCATGGCGGCCGGTGTTCCCGGTGCCCAAAAGGTGGAGCGGGTGCCACCCGCTCCCTTGCAGACCGTGTGGTCGGTGATCGGTTCGCGATGGCCTCGAGCCTTCGGCGGTGCTCAACCCAGCGCCGTCCACGGACCGGATCAGCCGGCATCAGCGGCTCGATCCGGCCCCACATCGCATCAGTGATCACTCATCGGGCAGACACATCCGATCGACTGACCAACTCATCAAAGAGCCACGCGCTAGCCCGCCCGAGTTCAGAAACAGGGGTCCAGGAGCCGCCACGCGGTGAGCGCGATCCTGGCCCGTGTCAGGCCGGTAGGTTCGGTGAGTTCGATGTCGAGGGTCTTCGCGATGTGTTCGAGGCGGCGAGCGATGCTGCTGTGGTGCAGGTGGAGCACGTCGGCGGCCCGGCGCAGCGATCCGGTGGTGCAGTAGGTGTCCAGCGTCTCCAGATCCTCGGAGTTGCCGGCGATGCGTGCGATGGCGGCCACGTCGGCGTTCTCCCGTGCGGTCTGCGGGGGCACTTCGGCCAGGAGCGCCAGCGCGCCCAGGTCGGCGTGGCGGATGACGGGTTCGCGCGGGGTCGTGAAGCGGAGGGCGGTGCGGGCCTGCCGCCAGGACCGGTCGGGGCTGTCGGCGGCGCCGATGCCCGCGCGGACGTCTGCCGGGAACCGGGCCGGGTCCACGAAGGTGGCCAGGATGACGCCGACGTCGGCGAGCGGCGCTGCCTTGACGGCCCGGGCCGGGCAGATCAGGCCGCCGATCCGGTCGAGGGGCAGCTGCGAACGCACGGCGAGGACGTGGAGGGGCAGTTCGGCTGCGAATCCCAGGAGCCGGAGGGCCCGGGCTCGGGCCGCGTCGTCGCCGTCCGAGCTGATCGCCAGTTCGACGAGGGCGGGGTCGGCCATGGTGGTGCGGGCCGGGCCGTACCGCTCGGCGACGGCCGCCGCGGCGATGGCGAGCCTGTCGAGGAGCACTTCGTCGAGCGGGTTGGGCCGGCCGGGGCGTTCCAGCCACACCCTGCCGATCTCCTCCTCGTCGAGCGTGATCGGCGCCGTGGTGGACGCGGGCGCCGGCGGGGCGGACGCGGGCCTGCCGTCGGGCGCGACGCGGGTCGCCCGCCCCGCGCCGTGGAGCCGTATGCCGGCCACGCACTCGGCCAGTCCCGCCGAGGCCCGGGCGAGCGCCGGGAGATCCACCCGTCGGCGCATCAGGGTGTCGTAGAACGCGACGATGCGCATCGCCCCGTCGACATAGGGATCCAGTCCCGACAGCCGAACCGCCAGTGCCTCCATGGCAGAAGGATAGAAGGGCGGGGGTGCGCCGACCGGTGCGTGATCGGGGCGGGATGCGCGACGGATGGCGGGTGACCCCCTCGGGTGAGGACCGTGAGGATGGTCGCCATGGACGCCGAACTCGAAGCATTCATCCCGTTTCTCCCGCAACTCGACATGAACGAACCGGTCACCGCGCGCAAGGACTTCGCCGAGCGTGCGGCTGCGGCGCCGGCACCGGACACCTCGGACATGGAGGTCGAGGACCGCACGGTGTCCGCCGATCCGGACGTGGCGGTCCGGGTCTACCGCCCGCACCGGGCACAGGGCGCCGTCGTCTGGCTGCACGGCGGCGGCGGAGTCTTCGGTGACCTGGACACCGAGCATCCGTGGGCCGCCCGGGTCGCGTCCCTTTCCGGGGCGGTGGTGGTCTCGGTGGGCTACCGCCTGGCGCCGGAGGACCCGTTCCCGGCCGCCTTCGACGACGCCTACGCCGCACTGGCCTGGACGGCCGAGCACGCCGGCGAGCTCGGTATCGACCCGGCGCGGATCGCGGTCGGCGGTCACAGCGTGGGCGCGAACCTCGCGGCCGCGGTGACGTTGCGGGCGCGTGAGGAGCAGGGACCGGCGGTCCGCTTCCAACTGCTCAACCAGCCGGGGCTCGACGACCGGCAGGAGACGTGGTCGGCGCGGAACTTCACCGACACGCCCTGGTTCGACCGCGACAAGCTTTCCGCAGCGTGGCGGCACTACCTGGGCTCCCGGCCCGCCACACCGTACGCCGCCCCCGCCCGGGCCGCCGATCTGTCCGGGCTGCCACCGGCCTACATCGCCACCGCGGAGTTCTGTCCGAACCGCGACGAGGGCATCGCCTACGCGCTGCGCCTGATGCAGGCGGGCGTGTCGGTCGAGCTCCACCAGTGGCCCGGCACCTTCCACGGATCGCAGGCGCTTCTGTCCGCCGAGGTGTCGCAGCGCCAGAACGCCGAGCTCGGCGCCGCTCTGCGCCGCGCCCTGGCCTCTTGAGCCGTGGACGTCCTAAGGCACGGGGAGCGTCCCCGCCGCCTGCACTCATTGATCACGAAAGGACGACTGTCTTGAAGATTCGACTGGCGATGTGGGGAAGTGTGGCCGCGCTGGGCGTCTGCGCGGGCACGGTGGCGGCAGCTCCCGCGCCCGGCGGGCCGCATACCGTGACGGCCGGCGCGAGCCCGTCGTCCCCCTTCCGCCCCGCCGAGCTGAAGTCCGCTCTCGATGGTGTCCATCGCGCGGGTGTACCAGGGGTGTACGCCGAGGTGCGCGACGGCGGCCGGACGTGGCGGGGCGCTTCCGGGGTCGCCGATGTCACCACTGGCCGTCCCGTCACGCCCGACATGCGGCAGCGCGTCGGCAGCATCACCAAGACCTTCACGGCCGCCGCGGTCATGCAGCAGGTCGAGCAGGGCCGGATCGAACTCGATGCGCCGATCGGCGACTACCTGCCGCAGCTGGTGCCGGGAGAGCGGGGCCGGAAGATCACGGTGCGGATGCTGCTCAACAACACCAGCGGCATCCCCGATTACATCCGGTACGCCTTCCCGTCCCTCCAGGCCGGCTCGCCCCAGAGCCTGGACGACAACCGGTTCAGGCAGTTCCGCCCGGCCGAGCTGATCGAGTTGGGCCTGAGCGCGCCTCCCGCCGGCGAGCCCGGAGGCCCCACCGGTGTGTACTCCAATACCAATTACCTCCTCCTCGGCCAGCTCCTGGAGCACGTGACCGGTACCCCGGCCGAGGAGTACATCACCCGGAACGTCATCCAGCGGGCGGGCCTGCGGCACACGGGGTTCCCGACCGGGACGCGGATCCGGGGGCCGCACTCACGGATGTACGAGGCCCTGTGGGGACTGCTCGATCCGCCCCGCGACTACAGCGTCTACAACATGTCCTGGACGGGGACGGGGGCCGCCCTGGTGTCGACCACGGATGATCTCAACCGTTTCTACCGCAAGCTGCTCGACGGCGAGATCGTGAACCGGTGGTCACTGGAGCAGATGCAGCGCACGGTCCCGGTCATCGCCCTGGACGGATCGACGATCCAGTACGGCCTCGGTCTGCACAAGGTCGACATCACGGATTGCGGTGTCTTCTGGGGCCACGACGGCACGGTCTGGGGGGCCGGAACGATCTCCCTGACCCGAGCCGACGGCAAGCGTCAGATGTCGGTCGCGGTCAACCTCCAGAGGTGGAACGCGCCCGACTCCTCGGGGAAGCCGCAGCACCACCCCATCGACGACGCGCTGGAGACGCTGTACGGGCAGGCGATGTGCGGCGACGGTCAGGCCGCGCGGCAGTAGCCGTCCGGGGCGAGATCGAGGCGGCGGCCGCGGAGGCGTTCGAGGCCACGGAGGGGGCCCGCCGCGCGGGAGTTCGTCCGCGCCGGCGAGCCGGACCCGGTGCTCATGGCGAACGTGGCTTTCGCGACGTTCCCCGAGGCCTGATCAGGCGGGCTGGCAGTAGAAGTCGCCGGCGCCGGTGGGCGGGGTGGCGTCGCAGGCGTGGCTGGTGCCTGCCGAGCCCATGGCGACCAGGACGGTGAGGGCGAGTGCGGTCAGGGTCCTGCGCAGTGCGGTCATCGAGTTGTCCCCCTATGGCTGGCGTGTGCCGGACGGGACTCGGAGTCCGTCCCGGAAGGGAGGCTAAGGCTTGTCCCGTAACTGCTGGTCACGGGTGAGATGATCTTGGTGTGGCTGGTGTAATCACGGCTTCGGAGCCGTCTTGGATAGCCCCGTTCACGGGGCTGAGTCCGCGCTGTTTCGGGAAGCTGGTGACCATGTTGCGGCGCGAGGAGCCTGGCCGCTTGGCTCGCGAAGCGGCCAGGGGTCGAAGTGGTCTGCCGCGATCGGGCACCGTTCTTCGCCGAAGGTGCCACGGCCGGGGCACCGCAGGCGGTGCAGGTGGCGGACCGGTGGCATCTTTGGCACAACGTGAGCGAGGCTGCAGAGCGGTGCGTCGCGGACCACCGCGGTTGCCTGCAGGTCCTGGCGCCAGATTCGGCCCAACCTGCCCCCGAGCCGGAGAAGTTCGAAGACCCCTCCGGTTCGCCCTGGCCGAGAGGGCACCGCTTCGCTGACCGCACCCGCGTCAACCACGCGGCTGTCCACGATCTACTGGCAGCAGGGCTCAGCCGGAGGGCGATCGGCCGCCAACTCGCATGACCTCCCGGACCGTCAAACTCTTGGCCGACGCAGCCAACCCGGAGGAACTGTTCCACGGGCAGTGGCAGGGTCGGCCATCCAAACTCGACGTCTTCAAGCCCTACCTGGATGACCGCTGGAACCAGGGCTACACGAACGCCTGGAGGGTGTGGGAGGAGATCGTGCCGCTCGGCTATCAGGGCAGCTACCAGCGGGTTCGAGCCGATTTCCGGGAGAAGCGGCTTTCGTCAGGTCCCGTCACGGCTCGGCCACCGTCACCCCGCCTCGTCGCCGGATGGGTCCATCGCCGGCCGGAGACCCTCAACGAGACGGAGCACCTTCGGCTCAAAGCGGTTCTGGTCCACTGCCCGGAACTGGACGCCCTCACCGGCCACGTCCGCTCCTTCGGCCAGATGCACTGAGCGCCAGGGCGAACGGCTGCCGCAGTGGCTCGATGCCGTCCGGCGAGATGACCTCCCCGGCCTCCACACACTCGCCGCAGGCATCGACCGTGACCGCGATGCGGTCAACGCCGGCCTCACACTGCCCTGGAGCTCAGGCGCCGTCGAGGGCCACGTCAACCGAATCAAGATGCTCAAACGCCAGATGTTCGGCCGGGCCGGCTTCGCCCTTCTCCGCAAACGCGTCCTGCTCTATTCGTGAAGCACAGGTCAGACCCCATCCTCAAGGAGCCCGAAGCCTTCCGGGAACCCTTCCAGGAACTCGCGCCGCGCCGGATCGGACTCGGCGTCGGCCATCGTCCCAAGCAGTTTGATCAACTCGTTCCGCTGGTCGCTCGACAGCTCGCTGACCAAGTGGGCGACGCCCTCCATGACCTTGACGGCGTCGTCCGGATCCATCTGCTCGTCTTCACTGCCCTCGACGAACCACAGGACATCGACCAAAGCCTGGGCCAGAGCGTGGGTCAGAGACGAGTAGACAGGCATCAAGGCAGACTCCCAGCAGGTCACGGCAGCAGAGTCCGGCCATCCCACCACACACCACTGACATCACACTCAGTCAGCCCTCCACGGAAAGTGCGCCAGAACCCGAGTTCGGGAGGCGCACACCGTTGACCCGACGGATTCGCCAGGAATGCACCACCGCCAGCCGGTCGAAGCATCTGCGGCGAACGGTTGAGCCCCAGCGAGGCAGGCCGGACTCTTCAGCCGGGTGTTGATATGCCTACAGCACGTTCACGTATGAGGCGTGAGCTGTCTCACCAGGACCAGCGAAAGCAGAATTCTGTGCTGAAGAAAGCCCTTGTGGCCGCGGCGGCTGTCACGATGATGTGCGGTACGGCCGGAATCGCACACGCCGACTCGGACCTGCGCATCGTGCAGGGGCCCGAGGTCACGATTCCCCCGGCCACCGGCAGCTTCGCCGGCAACGCGTCGGCCTCCGCTAGCTGCCCTGCCGGGGAAACCCTCACGGGCGGCGGAGCCAATGTGACGTCCGGGAACTCCTACACCCAGAACTACAAGCTCGTCTCCAGCTTCCCGAACGGCAACCAGCAGTGGTGGGCCTACGCCACCAACATGGACCCCAACACCGCGGGCAAGCTCAGGGCCTACGCCATCTGCGCCAAGGTCACCAACGTGGACGTGGTCACCGCCCCGTAGGGAGCGCGTCCTGCCTCGACGTCGACCACGATGGCGGATCGCGAATCCCGTCGTCTCAGGAGTGAGTCGACGGGATTCGCTCCGCGCGTGCTGTCAGGCCGTCGGGGCAGTCGCAGCGGCCGTCCCTCCCCGGAACCACGAAACCGCTCCCCCGTCACGGCGCAGGGCGGCTTCGGGACTTCGCCCCGTGAATGGCCCTCCAGCCCTTCGCCGGGCCATGAGTGACTCCCGAACTCATCGACATTGATCAAGATGCTGGGCTACGCCGTGACTCCCGGAGCCGTCGACAAATGACTCCCGATCTCGTGTACAGAGCCATCGGCAGGTAGGCCTCGATGGCATCGCGCAGGACGTCGGCCTTCTCGTCATCCGTCATGACGGTCAGTCTGCCCGCCCAGCGACGGCCGCGAGGCGGCGTGACCGGGACAGGTCGGTGCAGCGGATCCCGCCGCCGGGGTGCCACTCCACCACCGGCGCCACCGCGTCGCCGTGCTCGGCGCACCAGGGGACGGGCACCACGCCGCCGCAGTCGTGCCGCGCGCAGACGCAGGCCTCGCCCGGACCCGCGTACGCGACGCCGTGGTGGACCACCCCGCCCGCCGGCCCCGAGGCGGCGGTGCCCCGCAGGCCGGCAGGCCACGCCAGCGTGAGGCGTAGGCCTCCCGATCCCGATCGCCTGCCGCGTCGTCGGCCAGGGCCAGCCACGGGTCATCGAGGCGGAACCGGTGCGTGGCGCCTCCGGCCCCTACAGCGGTAGGGCCATTCCGATCACACGACAGATGGGGGCCACCATGGCGGCGCCGGGCAAGATCGAAGTGGTGCAGGCGTTCTGGTACGGCTGCCCGCACACCCATCGCTTCGAGCCCCCAGTGGCCCCGTGGGCCGAGAAGCTCCCCAACGACGTGGCGTTCCGCCGGGTCCCCGGCGATGCTCGGCGCCCAGGACGCCCACGGGCAGATGTTCCTGACCCTCGAAGCCATGGGCGCGGAGGGCAAGGTCCACGCTTCCGTCTTCGACGCCATCCACAACTCCTTCGCCATCAAGGGCCAGGCGAACCAGGCCAGGGCACTGACCAAGAAGTACGAGATCGTCGCCACCCCCTCGATGGTCGTCAACGGCAAATACCGCTTCGACCTCGGAACGGCCCGCGGTTCCGAGGGCGTCCTGGAGGTGACTGACCACTTGATCTCCAAGGAGCGCACAGCGCAGGGGTAGCGATCGGATCCGCCACCGTGTGTCCAGCAGGCGTTCCACCTGACCCCTCATCGGGCACAGAGGGCCGTCAGGGGCGCCCTGCGGGGCTTGTGCGGCACGGTGGCGGCATGCGCCGCTGGCCCCTGCCCCTGCGTCTTGGCGTACTGCTCGTGGCCTGGCGGGTCAGTGACCGGCGTGTCCGTCGTGGTGTGCAGGGGCCGTGGAGGTGGGAAGGGGCCGGGGGGAGGTGTGGGGCGCGGGGTCGTCGGTCGGGGAGGAGCCGGTGGTTGGGGTGTGGTCGTCTGCGGCGGGTTCTTTGGCGTTGCCGTGGCTGTGGCCGCCGCCGGGCGTGGCCTCCATGGACGCCGCTATTTCGCGCAGGCCGAAGAAGGCGAGGGCCGCGACCGCGAGAACGGTCAGGCCCAGGACGCTGAAGATGCGGCGGGTGGAGGTGTCGGCGTCTTTGATCACGTAGGCGACGAAGGAGACGACGATGCCGGCGGGTACGAGGACGGCGCCGCGGGCGGGGAAGTCGTCGAAGTGCTGGAGCCCGCCGCTGAGCATGCCGATGCCGAAGGACAGCAGCAGCGAGGAGCCGATCACGACGAGCATGCGCGCCGGTCCGGGGCGTTCGCGGGTAAGGAGGAACTCGTTGAGGACGGTCGCGGCGAGGAAGACGAGCGCACCGTAGGCGGCTATGCGGGTGTAGCGGTCGGGGTCGAGGGGGTGGTGGACGACGGCGCCGCTGATGAGGCCGGCGCCGACGAAGTAGCCGACGTAGCCGAGGTAGCGGGCGGCCAGCGAACGCTTGCGGGAGGACTGGGCTTTGCGCCGCGCGGCCCGCCCGGCAGCGGGAGCTTCCGGCGGGGTCTGCGGGGTCTGCGGGGTGTGCGCGTCGAGGAGCTGGGCGGATGCCATGTGCGGGTTCCTTGGGGTGGGTGCGTGGCTCATCACCCGGCCGGCCGCGGTAGCGGCGGTCCGGGGCGGCGATGAGAGTCAGGGCAGATCGGGGCAAAGGGCCCGGGACTACACCTGCTGCACCACTGAACCGAGGGAACTGTGCGAGGGAGGTAGACCGCAGGGCGGGATCTGGATCCACTGCTGCGGTGTCATCGCGGCGAAGGCGGCAGTCCGCACGATGACGGCAGTCTGGTGCGGGCCGGGCAGGTCGTGGCCCTGCTGCGGGTGTCCGGTGGCGCACGCCTCCGCGGGGTGCGAGTGGCCGCCGTCGGCGTCGCCGTCGTGGCGGTCGGGCTGTTGGGTGTCGTGGGGAGGGAGGTCGCCGGCGCCGGCGGTCGCCAGATGGGGGACCGCCACGGCGCCGCCGGTGATGTGCGCGGTGGCGCTGTCGGCGCCGGCGGCGTGGGCGTAGAGGAACGCGAGCAGCAGCACGGTCAGCCACAGCAGCCGCAGCGGGCCCGCCGGATGGCGGGTCCGCGTCGTGTTGAAGGCTGGGCGGGCCGTGATCACGCCGTGACCCTATCCGGCGGCCGGGAGGCGCTCGCCGGTGACCCCGGTGTCGATCACACGAAGCGGCGGCCCGGGCGGGTTCAGGGAACCGGGCGCAGGCCGTCGAGGGTGACGGCGACCAGGCGGGTCACCGCGGTCTGGGAGCTGAGGGTGGCCGCGGCGGTCAGGGCGTGCAGGCAGTACTGGGCGAGCTCGGCGGGTGGGACGTCGCAGCGCAGGTCGCGGGCTTCGATTGCTTCGGCGATGAGGTGCTGGAGCATGCCGTGCAGGTGCCGCTCGGCATGGGTGACGTGCTCGCCCTGGTGCAGGAGGGCGGCGAGTTCACCGCCGTGCCGCTGCCGCGCGATGCCCGCGTACGCCTCCAGGACGGCGTGCAGGCGCTGCACGTGCCGGTCTGGTCGCGGATGACCGCGAGTTGCTGGAGGTGGGCAGTGACCTGGCGCTCATGCCAGGCCAGCAGCACCGCCTCGACGTCGGGGAAGTACTTGTAGAGCGTCGCGCGGCCGACCAGTCGCGATCGCGCTGATCGTGGTGTTCGTGGTCGTGCACCTGGCCGGCGGCGGCATGGCGGGGCACGGGTCATGAGCCCGTTCCCGCCTCGGCTGCGCAAGCTGGCCCTCACACTTCACGTGACCGCGTCGGTCGGCTGGCTGGGCGCGGTAGCGGCGTTCCTCGCCCTGGCCGTGGCAGGTCTGACCAGCGGCGCGCCCCAGACGGTGCGGGGCGCCTACCTGGCCATGGACGTGGTCGGCTGGTGCGTGATCGTCCCGTTCAGTGCTGCCTGCCTGCTGACCGGACTGGTGCAGTCGCTCGGCACGGTGTGGGGGCTGCTGCGCCACTACTGGGTCATCGCGAAGCTCCTGATCACTGTCGTCGCGACCGTTCTGCTGCTGGTCCACATGCAGCCGGTCGGTCACCTCGCGGACGCGGCCGCCCGGGCGGCCCTTGCGGGCGGCGAGCTGGAGGGCATGCGCGTCCAGCTGATCGCGGACGCGGCCGCGGCCCTGCTGGTCCTGCTCACGGCCGCCGCCTTGTCGGTGTTCAAGCCGCGCGGGGTGACCCGCTACGGGCGCCGCCGCCAGCGCCGGCAGATCCCGCGGCCGCGCTGACTGGCCCCCGGGTCCGTCAGCCGAGTGCGCCGAGGAGTTCGTTGCACTCCTGTTCGCAGGAGCGGCACGCTTCGGCGCGGAGGCGGCAGTGCTCGTGCATGTCCGCGTGGCGTCCGCATTCGTCGCCGCACGCCTTGCAGACCACGGAGCGCGCCTTGAGGATCGCGGCGGTGATGTGGGCGTCGTAGCCGGTGTGGCGGGAGAGGACCGCGGCGGTGGTGGTGCGGATGTCGGCGCAGTCCATGTCGGTGCGGATGCACTTGGCGCGATCGCCGACCATGCCTTCGGACAGGCAGGCGTCAGCGCACGCCGTACACGCCTGTGCGCAGGCGATGCACTCCTCGATGCAGCGAGTGAGTGTGGCCTGGTCGATGTCGCCGAGGTCGGCCGGGTAGGTGGCGAGCATGTCTTTGACGGTGCTGGACATCGTCGGCGCCTCCGTTCCCCCGCGGGGCCGGCGATCCGGGGCGGCCGCCAAGGCCCCGGTACCTCCAGCCAGCACCTCCAGACGCGTAGGCGCCCGGCCGCACCGTGAGGTGCGGCCGGACGCGGGGCCGCACGGCTGCGGTCAGTGGTAGGCGTGGACGACGGCGTGGCCCTTGCCGCGGCCGATCATCCACTTGTTCACCGGCGTCGTGATCGCGAAGGCCACGGCGAAGCCGCCCAGCAGCGCCGTCCAGAACAGCGCGTCCGACAGGTGGGCGTCCATCGCCCCGGGGACCAGGGCGATGATCCCGTTGTCGACGAGCTCCATCACCGCGATCGAGACGGTGTCAGCGGCCAGCGCCACCTTCACAGCCGTCTTGAAGTCCAGGCCGGCCTTGCGGACCGCGAACAAGGTGAACGAGTAGCCGAAGACGAACGCCAGGGTGATCGCCAGGATCATCGTCTGGACGTTGCCCCACATCAGGGCGGTGCCGATGACCATGCCGAGGATCTCACCGATCGCACAGCCGGTCAGGCAGTGCAGCGTCGCCTTCGCCGCGGCCCCCCACGTCACCTTGCCCCTCTGATGCCCGGCGTGACCGGCGTGCGCCTGGTGCGCGGCGTGGTCGTGCGCGGCGGCTGTGTGGTGTGCGCTGTGGTCCATGACCGTCATCCCCAATCCCGTCCAGTGTGACCCCGCGCCCGCGGACTCACACCCACCACCGTATACCCCCTGGGGGTATATGCAAGAGGGTTCTTGGTTCCTCCATCGGGCGGGAGCCTTGCTCCTTGCCTCTGTGCCGCTGCGTGGGGAGGGCCTTGCCCAGCTCCTTCGGGCTGTGGCCGAGGGAGCATCATCAGCAGGGTCATCGAGGCAGGGGCGATCAGCGCGCCGCCCACCCCCTGCACGGCCCGGCCTGCGACCTCCGCCCAGGCGCTTTGTGCGGCCGCGGCCACGAGGAGCCGGCGATCAGGACGCTCCAGCCGGCCACGTCCCTCAAAGGGGGTTGGCGTTCGGGCCCTCGCCTCGCCGCCCGCGGAGGGAGCCGCTTACGATGCGGGCATGGACGGTCAGGTGGTGCGAGCGGTGAAGCCCTTCGGGCTGCGCTCCTCCCTGCTCCTTGTTCTGGTCGTTCTGGCGGGGCTGGTGGCCATGCACGGCCTGGGGCCCGCCCCCATGGCGGCCGCCGCACACGCGGCGGCGATTTCGCACCACGCGTCGGCCGTCGGCCACGAGAAGGCGATCGCCGACGGTGTCGCGTGCCGGGACGGGTGCGTCCATGCCGACGATCCGGCCGGCAACGGAGGCGGCGGACACGCCGAGCACGCCGATGCGACGTGCGCCGCCACCGGCACGGCCGGCGCCCCGGTTCTGCCCGCGCCCGCGGTCCTGCCCGGCCACGCCGAGGCCCAGACGGTCCTGGCGCACGGCGTCATCCCCGGCGCCACCGCCTGCGGACGGGCACCGCCGTCCCTGAGCGAACTGCAACTCCTGCGCATATAGGGCGGCCCCTGGCATGCCCGGCCTCCCAAGGGCCGGCCAGCCTCTCGGCCCCGCCTTACTTCCGCACGCCCGCCGACGCGCGCGTGCCGCACAGCAGGAGTTGCACCATGAGCACCAAGCGTTCCCTGATCCGCCGCGCTGCCGCCGTGGCCGCGGCTGCCACCGCCGCCCTCGTCCTCGCCGCCTGCGGCGGCAACGGCGATGACAGCGGCTCGGCCCACAACGGGCACAACGCCGCCTCCCCGTCCGCCTCCGCCCCCGCGCAGCAGGGCGACCACAACTCCGCCGACACCGCCTTCGCCCAGGGGATGATTCCCCATCACCGTCAGGCCGTCGAGATGGCCGACCTCGCCGCGACGCGCGCCGAGTCGGCCGAGGTGAAGAAGCTGGCCGATGAGATCAAGAAGGCTCAGGACCCGGAGATCAAGACCCTGTCCGGCTGGCTGACCTCCTGGGGCGAGCAGGTCCCGGCAGAGGGCGCCGGCCACGAGGGGCACGACATGTCCGGGATGATGACGGGCGAGGAGATGAAGCAGCTGGAAGCCTCCTCGGGCAAGGCGTTCGACACCGCCTTCCTGACGTTGATGGTCAAGCACCACGAAGGTGCCGTGGCCATGGCCAAGACCGAACAGGCCGAGGGCGCCTACCAGCCCGCCAAGGGCATGGCCGGTCAGATCATCACGTCCCAGAGCGCGGAGATCGCCCGGATGAACGCCCTCCTCGGGAAGAGCTGAGCCGCATCAGCACACCTCGGGTGCGGGGAGCCGGCAACGGCTGCCCGCACCCGGGCCGGACAGCCTTTCTTCCCCTTCGAGCGTTCTGGACCTCAGCCATGACCATCCGGGCACCTGCACGGTCTCGGCGTCGACCCGGCCGACGGCACCCTCTACGCCGCCGGGCACCTCGGCGGCTTCCTGAGCGCGCTGGCCGCCAGCACCATCCTGACCGGCAGCGACGGCACGTCCTTGGACCGAGCGCGGCCGCCTCCCCAAAGGCGCACGGCCGGCCGTACTGACTGCGGCCAGCCCCACCCGCCTCCTGGCCTCCGACACCAGTGACGCCGTCCACGAGTCCAGCTGGAACCCCTCCCGGGTGTGCTGTGCGGCTGGCGGACGAGTCATCGCCAGCCCCACCACCGCCGCCGGCAGCGCCTCCAGCAGGCCGAGGACGACCTGCCGGCGGTTGCCGGCGACCGTGCCTTCGCCCCGCAGGAGCTGCTGCTCGCGCCGGCCGCTCACCTGCCTCGGCGCAATCCTCGACTGCCGATGAACGGGGTGTGAGCCAGGCCCCGGACGGTAAGCGATCCGCGCAGCACTCTCGTCAGGCGTGCGACGCCCGTCGCGTAGGCGATGCCGAAGAGGAGCGAGGCGAGGAACGCCAGGTGCCGGGAGAACCCGTCGATGAGTGGGAAAATCTGCCAGTGGGTCAGGTAGATGTACAGGGAGCTGGTCGCGAGGAGACCTGCCAGTTGGTTGAGGCGCTCGCGGCTGGGGACGGTGGGCACCCACACCAGAAGCGCGAAGCCGGCCATGATGATCGCTTCGCGTCCCGGGTCGCCGGGAAAGAAGCCCGGCACGGTGGCCAGGGCCGCTGCGGTGACCAGCAGGCGCTGTCGCACGGTGGTGGCCTTCGCCGCCGCCCAGCCGAGGGCGAACAACCAGAAGACGGTGATCGCGTCGGGTATCTGCTCGCGGTCCGGCAGGCCGACGAGGTCGTAGCGCGTGAGCAGCCCCAGGCCGGCGAGGGCCAGGGGCAGGGCGTACGGGAACCGGCGCTCAGCACGGTCCACGGCCGGGAGGCCGAGGACCGCGACGGCGGCGATCAGGATGTAGACGAGGGCCTCGATGAACCAGAACTGCATCCCGGTCTTGAGGTCTTGCGGCCCGAGGACACTGTCGAGCAGGAAGAGGTTGGCGAGCGTGTAGTCGTCGTTGAGGAGGAGGATCAGGCCGATCCAGGCCATGCTCGGCAGTGCGACGCGGGCGATGCCGGTCCAGACCCGGCGTACGCGTACGCGCCGTTTTGCGGCGGTGAGGTGGAAGCGGGCGAAGTTGTATCCGGCGACCGCGAGGAGGACGTGCGCCCCTCCCTTGATGCCGAAGACATGGATATGGGATCCGACGATGCAGAAGATCGCCAGGGCGCGGAGCGCGACGCTGGTCTCCAACGCCCGCTTGCGGGAGGAGGTAACCGTCTGCTCAGGCTGGCGGAGGTCCCGGATCGGTGTCGTGTGCCAGTTGGCCGGCAGGTGGCCGAGTCGCTCTTCGAGGTGGATCGACATCTCGACGTACGAGAGCGAGTCTCCGCCCAGGCTGACGAACGAGCTGTCCTCCGTCACGTCCGTGCGGTCGAGAACTCTCGCATAGAGCAGGCAGAGGCTTTCCGGGATGCCGTCCGGGGTGGCCCTGGGGCCGGTGGCGGTGTCCGGCGCCTGGCGGCACAGTTCGCGGACAGCGTGGTAATCGGGCTTGCCCGTGGGCAGGCGGGGAAGGTCCGGGAGGATACGGACGCGGACCGCACGGGCCGGCAGACCGCACTCTTTGGCCACGAGCCTGCCTGTCGTTCGGGCTTCTGAGTCGAGGGCACCGACCGCTACGACATACAGGGCCTCGTCGTCGCCGGTACACAGGGCGGTGGTGTCGTGCCGTGCGAGCATCGCCTCGACCTGCCCGGGGTCGATGCGCAGGCCGAGGATTTTCGCGAAGCGGCTGCTCCGGCCGAGGATTTCGTAGAGCCCGTCGGGGGTGCGGCGTGCGATGTCGCCGGTGTGGAGTTCGTGCACGGTCCGGCCCAGGGCGAGGTCGCCGGATGTGTGGGCGTAGCCGAGCATGACATTGGGGCCTGAATAGACCAGTTCGCCGGTGTTGTCTTCGGGGCGCTCGGGCAAGGGGTGGAGGCGGAAGGAGCCGCCGGGGATGGCGATTCCCGCTGCCTCGGGGCGGGATTCTGCGAGGTGCGGCGGCAGGTAGGCCATGCGGGCCGTCGCCTCGGTCTGGCCGTACATCACGAAGAGCTCCCAGCCGGCGGCGCGGCCGAGTGCGGCGTAGCGCCGGACCTGGTCGGGAGCCAGGCGGCCGCCGGCCTGGGTGACATAGCGCAGGTGGGGCAGTTCCATGTCGGCGAAGCCGACCCGGTCGAGCAGGTCGAAGGTGTACGGAACC
Source organism: Streptomyces sp. NPDC029164 (assembly GCF_055563995.1). Taxonomy (NCBI): domain Bacteria; kingdom Bacillati; phylum Actinomycetota; class Actinomycetes; order Kitasatosporales; family Streptomycetaceae; genus Streptomyces; species Streptomyces sp. NPDC029164. The sequence continues at coordinate 107,760 of NZ_JBVHWW010000026.1, forward strand.
CCGGCCAGGGACGTCCCCCGCGCGGCCTTGAAGAGCTCCCAGAAGCAGGTGTCCGCGACCGACAGGTCGGTCAGGATCAGTCCGGCGCCGCGCAGGAGGTGGCTGTGGACGACGGACAGGCCGTAGCAGTAGTGCAGGGGCAGGGTGGTCGCGGCGCGGTCGGTGTCCCGGATGTCCAGGTACTGCGCGATGGACTCGGTGTTGGCCTGGAGGTTCTCGTGCGACAGCCGGACGAGCTTCGGCGATCCGGTCGAACCGGAGGTGCTGAGCAGCAGAGCGAGGTCCGGATGCAACGCGTGCGCCGAGACCGCGCGCCGCTCCTCGATCAGCATGTCCCCGCCTTCGGGGCGGGCCACGACGTCCGGATCGTACGCCTCGATCAGGGACTTGACTGCTTCGGGGTGGTCGCCCGGCACCAGGAGGAGGGGGTGGCCGGCCGCGAGGGCGGCGAGGTGGACGACGAGGGCATCGAGGGTGTTGGCACCGACCAGCAGGACCAGACGGCGCTCCCTGCCGAGGCGGCGGGCCGCCCTGTCCACGCGCGCGGCCAGCTCGACGTAGCTGACCGGGCCGTCGGCCGTGATGACGGCGGTCCGGTCGCCGTGGGCGGCGAGGCCGTGGGCGAACGGGACGGACTTGGCGCCTGGAAGCTGGTCGGGGAGGACTGTCACGGGCGCATCTTAGGAAAGGCTTACCTCGCCGGACAGTCACAGGAAAGTCACAAGTGGCCCATTGAAGATCCACAGGAAAATAAGCGGTAGGGTCGGCTCCGCCGATCCGCGGGCCGGTCGATTTGTTGCGTGCGTCACTCTTGACCTTAGGTTAGCTTTACCTTACTTATGGGGTGTTCCCGGTTCTCCGCTGCCCTTGCAGGAAGGCTTCCCATGCGACGCCCCTTGGTCCGACGCTTGACCGCGCTCTTCGCGGCGGCACTTCTCCTCCCCGCCGTCGCAGGCTGCGGTGTCGACGAGGACGACGCAGGGCTCGTCATCTACTCCGGCCGCAACGAGAAGCTGGTCAAGCCCCTCCTGGACGAACTGGAGAAGGCCGTCGGCACCACGGTCGCCGTCCGCTACGGCGAGAGCGCCGAACTCGCCGCGCAGATCCAGGAGGAGGGCGGCAAGACCAAGGCCGGCCTGTTCTTCTCCCAGGACGCCGGCGCTCTCGGGGCCCTGTCCACCAAGGGGCTGCTGGAAAAGCTTCCCCAGGCATCCCTCGACAAGGTGGACGCCGGATTCCGCGGGGGCGCCGGTGACTGGGTGGGCACCTCCGGCCGCGTCCGCGTCCTCGCCTACAACCCGGGCAAGGTCACCAAGGTTCCCGACAGCGTGCACGACCTGGTCAAGCCGGAATGGAAGGGCAAGATCGGCTACGTCCCGACCAACGCCTCCTTCCAGGCCTTCGTCACCGGGATGCGCGTCCTGGAAGGCGACGACGCCACCCGGGCCTGGCTGAAGGGCCTGAAGGCCAACGAACCGAAGGTGTACGAGAACAACCTGAAGGTCCTGGACGGCGTCGGCAAGGGCGAGGTCTCCCTCGGCCTGATCAACCACTACTACTGGTACGAGCAGGTCGCCGAGAAGGGCGAGGCCAAGGTCAAGGCGAAGATCCATTTCCTTCCCGGCGGCGACCCCGGCGCCCTCGTCAACACCGCCGGCGTCGGCATCGTCAAGGGCAGCGACCAGGCACCTGCCGCCCAGAAGGCCGTCGACTTCCTGCTCTCCGAGAAGGCGCAGAAGTACTTCGCCGACGACACCAAGGAATACCCGCTGGCCGCCGGCGTGACCAGCACGGTCACGGGCCTGCCGCCGCTGGCCTCCCTGGACGCCCCGAAGATCGACCTTGGAAAGCTGGAATCTCTTCAGGAGACCCTGAAGATGCTCCAGGAAGCCGGGATGGTCTGACCCCTCATGCCCTCCACGGATCCCGTCACGCCGACGGATCCGGCCCCTGCCCACCGCCCGGCCGGCGCCACCGCGCCGACCGGGCGGTGGCGCGCCGGACGCCGGCCACCCACCATCCTGCTCGTTCCTGCGGCCGTCGCCGCCGTGTTCGCCCTGCTCCCGCTCGGCTACCTCGCCGTCCGCTCCCTGGAGCGCGGCCCGGCCTTCGCCTGGGACGTCATCGCCGACGAGCGCACCGCCCAACTGCTCGGCCGCAGCCTCGCACTGGCCGCCGTGGTCGTCTCGGCCTGCCTGGTTGTGGGCGTATCGCTGGCCTGGCTGACCGTACGGACCGACCTGCCCGGCGCCCGCGCATGGTCGGTGGTGGTCACCCTGCCGCTGGCCGTGCCGAGCTACGTCGCCGCGTTCGCCTGGCTGTCCGCCTTCCCGGAACTGGCCGGCTTCACCGGGTCGGCCCTCGCGCTGACGCTGGTGAGCTTCCCGTACGTCTATCTCCCGGTCACCGCCGCCCTGCGGGGTACCGATCCGGCGCAGGAGGAGGTCTCCCGCTCGCTCGGCCACGGGCCGCTGAAGACCTTCCTGCGGGTGACGCTGCCGCAGTTGCGGCCCGCGGCCGCAGGCGGGGCGGTACTCGTCGCGCTGTACGTGTTCTCCGACTTCGGCGCCGTGTCGCTGATGCGCTACGACACCTTCACCCGCGGCATCTACACCTCCTACCGGGCCAGTTTCGACCGCACCCCGGCCGCCGCGCTCAGCGTCGTCCTCGTGGTGGTGACGATCGCCCTGGTCTTCGCCGAGGCGCGGACCCGGGGCCGTGCCGGCCACGCCAGGACAGGCGGCGGTACAGCGCGCCCCGCCGTCCCCGCCGAGCTGGGCCTGTGGCGGGTGCCAGCTCTGACCTGGTGCGCGGTGGTCACCGGCGCCGCCGTCCTCACCCCGCTGGCGACGCTCGGCTACTGGCTGGCCGTCGGCAACTCCGCGACCTGGGACCCCTCCACACTCCTCGACACCGCCGCCACCACCCTCGGCGTCGCCGCCGCGGGCGCGGCCCTCACCACCCTGCTCGCCCTGCCGGTCGGCGTGATCGCCGCGCGCTACCGCGGCCGGACCGCTCAGCTGCTGGAACAGTCTGCCTACGCCGGCCACGCCCTTCCGGGCATCACCGTGGCCCTGTCCCTGGTCTTCTTCGCGGTCCGCTACGCCGAACCGATCTACCAGGAACTCCCGCTGCTGGTCTTCGCTTACGCCGTGCTCTTCCTGCCCGTAGCCGTCGCCGGCACCCGCGCCGCCGTACTCCAGTCCCCGCCCGTCCTGGAAGACGTCGCACGCTCCCTCGGCCGCTCCCCGCTGAAGGTGCTGCGCGAGGTGACCGTGCCGCTGGCCGCCCCCGGAGTCGCAGCCGGAGCAGCCCTCACCTTCGTCGTGTGCATGAAAGAGCTGCCGGCCACCCTCCTGCTGCGCCCCACCGGCATGGACACCCTGGCCACCCGCCTGTGGACGGAGACCGGTACCGGATCCTTCGCCGCCGCCGCGCCCTACGCAGCCGCGCTGATCCTGCTGGCCGCCATCCCGTCCTACCTCCTCGGAAGGCACCGCACATGACCGACCTTCAGATCACCGGACTGGGCAAGGCGTACGGCCCCGGCGGGCCGGTCCTCGACGCACTCGACCTGACCGTCCCCGGCGGCGCACTGGCCGCCGTACTCGGCCCCTCCGGCTGCGGCAAGACCACACTGCTCCGCATCATCGCCGGATTCCTGCGCGCCGACGTGGGCACCGTCACCCTCGGCGGACGCACACTCTCCGGCCCCGGAGTCCACCTGGCGCCCGAGCGCCGCCGCATCGGCATCGTGCCGCAGGAAGGCGCGCTCTTCCCCCACCTCAGCGTGGCCCACAACGTCGCCTTCGGCCTGACGGATCTTGACCGGGCCGCGCGCCGACGCCGCACCGAGGAGATGCTCGAACTCGTCGGCCTCGCGGGCTACGGCGACCGCATGCCGCACGAGCTGTCCGGCGGCCAGCAGCAGCGCATCGCCCTGGCCCGGGCCCTGGCACCGAAACCCGCTCTGGTCCTCCTCGACGAGCCGTTCAACGCCCTCGACGCCGCCCTGCGCACCGGCGTGCGGACCGACGTACGCGCCGCCCTGCACGCGACCGGATCCACGGCCCTGCTTGTCACCCACGACCAGCAGGAGGCACTTTCCACCGCCGACCTGGTCGCCGTCGTCCGCAACGGGAAGGTCGCCCAGTGCGACACGCCCCACGAGGTCTACCGCCGCCCCGCCGACCCCTGGGTCGCCGCCTTCGTCGGTGACGCGGTACTCGTCTCCGGCACGGCGGACAACCAGTCGGCGACCACAGCCCTCGGCCGCATCCCCCTCACGAACCCACCGGGCGGGCTCAGCCAGGGAGTCGTGCTCCTCCGCCCCGAACAACTCCACCTCACCGACACCGCTTCGGCGGAGGCAGCCGGCATGGTCACGGAGACGCGCTTCTACGGCCACGACGCCATGGTCACCGTCGCCGTCGACGGCGTGGACGCGCCCATCGACGTACGGGTACCCGGCCAGGCCCCCGTCCGCCCCGGCCAACGCACAGGCATCACCGTGACGGGTGAAGCCACCCTGCACCCCACTCCCGCGTGACGCTTCCCGCCGCGCCCCGGGGGCGTCCAACGGCGCTCATGCTCGTTGGTCGCGATGACCTGCCCGTTCATGAGAACAAGGCACTCACCTTTGCCGGGCTGGCGGCGGACCTCGAAACGAGCTGCCGTGGCAACCCTCCCTGTCGCGATGTGCGCGCTGCTGTCACGGCGCGCCTACCGCACAGGCAGCCGGTCACCCTCAGCCACTGAAGGCCAGCCCACGTGGTGGATGAGCAGGCGGGGCGTTGCACGGACAAGGATGGCCGCGGCCAGGCCGATGGCGGCGCCGGCCGCGACATCGGAGGGGTAGTGCGCGCCGCTGTGGACCCGCTCGATGGCCACCAGCACGGTCGGTACCGCGCAGGCGGCACCAGCCCACGGCCACGTGGGCGCGACGGCGGCGGTGAACGCCACAGCGGCGGCGGCGTGCCCGGAGGGGAAGGAGGAGCTGTCGGGCCGGTCTTCGACACCGTCGTGCGGGATCCACTCCTTGGGCGGGCGGCGCCGCTCGACCAGCTGTTTCGCGACCCCGTTGGACAGCAGCTCCGCCACCGCCATGGCCGTGATCCCGACGGCGGCGGCCTTGCGGCCCCGCCGGCCCCCGCTGACTGCCATGACCAGCGCGGCCGCCCACCACAACTTCGTATGCTCGGCCGCCTCCTCGATCGGCGGCAGCAATCGCCGCGCCCAGGCGGAGTCCCAGGCGGCCATCTGCCGCGTGAGCCGATGATCGCTGTTGCGCATCGAGGCCGGGATCCCCATACACCTCGCCGCTTCCCCGGTCAGTGCCGCGCCCCACGGTTCTCACTCCAGGCGGCGGCGGTCCTCATCACTCCACTTCCGGGTGTCCCGGGGCTCGACGTAGGGCTCCTCGTCTTCCGGGTGGCCGCCGGCGATGGCGCGCTGGCGAACCAGTTCGGCGTCGAACTCCAGGCCCAGCAGGATGGCCAGGTTGGTGATCCACAGCCAGATCAGGAAGACGATCACGCCGGCGAGGGTGCCGTACGTCTTGTTGTACGAGCCGAAGTTCGCGACGTAGAACGCGAAGCCGGCCGAGGCGATCATCCAGATCACCAGCGCCAGGAAGCTGCCGGGGGTGACCCACTTGAAACCGCGGCCCTTGGCGTTCGGGGCGGCCCAGTACAAGATCGCGATCATGGTCGTGACGAGCAGGACCAAGACCGGCCACTTCGCGATCGACCACACCGTCATCGCGGTGTCCCCGATGCCGAGGGCGGCGCCCGCCTGCCGGGCCAGGCTGCCGGTGAAGATCACGATCAGGGCACTGGCCACCGCGAGGATCATCAGCGTGATCGTCAGCGCCAGCCGCAGCGGCAGCACCTTCCACACCGGCCGGCCCTCGGGCATGTCGTAGACGGCGTTCGAGGTGCGGATGAACGCGGCGACGTACCCGGAGGCCGACCAGATCGCCACCGCCAGGCCCACGATCGCCACGAGCGAACCGATACCGGCGTTGCCCTGCAGCTGCTGGACCGCATTGCTGATCACATCGCGCGCGGAGCCGGGCGTCAGCTTCTGCAGGTTGTCCAGCACCTGTCTGGTCGCCGACTCGCCGGCCATACCCAGCAGCGATACCAGCACCAGCAGGGCCGGGAAGAGGGCCAGCACCCCGTAGTAGGTCAAAGCGGCGGCCCGGTCGGCCAGCTCGTCGTCCTTGAACTCCTTCAGCGTGCCGCGAAGCGTCGCCGTCCACGAGCGTTTCGGCATCTGCGACAACCGGTCCGGAGCCCGCTCTTCCACCTGCCCATCCGGTCCCGCGCCCTCAGTCCGCCCCGTCCCCCGCGGCTCGGGCGCGCCGCCGGGCTCTCCGTTCGGTGTACGTGTCATACCCGGCGGCTTTCCTCTTCCGGGCGTCTCATGCACCGACCGCAAGTCCAGCCGGTTCCGGGCGGGGCAGCGGGGCAGCGGGGCGATCCGCGGGGCGTGCCGAATCGACCTTCATGGCGTCTGTAGCGGCGATGGGACAGAAGTGGGCGCTGGGGCGGAGGATGCCTCGGGCGGCGGTACTCGTCTCGGCCGGAAGCGACGCGGGCGATGTCTGCCTGGGCGATGCTCCCGACGAGGAGGTGCCCGTCGATGACGGGCACGCGCGTAGCTGCCGAGCCGTAGGCGCGGCCCTACCTCGTGCGGTCAGTGGCCCAGGGCGTTCTTGAGCTGCTGCTTCGTCATCGTCGAGCGGCCCTCGATGCCACGCTTCTTCGCCTCCTGGTAGAGGTCGTCCTTCGTACGTTCCGAGGAGCCGCCTCCACCGCGCGCCCTCTCACCGCCCCGCTGCGAGGCGGGTTTGCCCTGCGTGGAGCTGCGGACGGCTGTCGTGCTCTCTCCGGAGCGGGCACGTTCCTTGTTCACCGTTCGGGAAGCCATCTCCTTCGCGCGGCCCTCTGACATGCCGCGCTTCTCACCGGATTCCTTGATGTGCTCGTACTGGCGCTCACGCTTGGGACCGGAACCTCTGGGCATGACGAATCCCTTCTCGACACTGTCGGGTCACCGTCATGCTGGGCGCAGCCGGAGCACCACGCACCCCCGGCCAGGCCAGACGAGGGGTCCGCCTGGCAGTCCCCTGCCGGACTCTGGTCGCGCGGTTCATGGTGGGACGGTGTCGAGCGGATCGCGCCGGGGCGCAGACGCGCCGAGTTCGGCGGGAGAGCGCCGAGGAGTTCTGTGGTCTGCGCTGCTCGTCCTCAGCCGGCGAGGGCGACGAGCCTTCGGTACTCCAGCTGGTCTTGCCGTCTGGCCGTGAGGTGGACGTGCACGTCGGGGAGGGACTCCTTCAGGAGGGCGTAGCCCGCTGTGTAGGCCTCTTCCTGGGCTTCGGCGTCTGCCGGCAGCCAGAGGATCAGCAGCATTTCGTGTCGGCGTGCGCCCTGCGGGGTGGCAAAGGACAGCTCGTGGACGATCAGGCGGGCCTGGTCCGCGGGCAGGGCCGAAACCAGCTCGTCATGGGTCAGATTGCCTTCCACCTCCGGCGCCGGCACGCCCGGGGAATCCGCGAACCGGAAGATCACGGTATTGATCTCCCGCGCCTGCCTCAGGTGGTCGAGGGCATCCCGGCAGACCTCCGTCAGACCGATCGGACTGGTCACGAAAACCTCGCGTCGCTCGGGGCCTGGGGGTCACCCTTCCACCCTGGTGGGCGTGACGGTTCTGGGCCGGCCTCGGGCAGCAGGCCGAGCATGTCCAGCAGCAGCACCAGATCTCTCGCGCCGACGGCGCGGGAAGCAACAGCGCGGCGCGCCGCCGCACGGTCCGCTGCCCCGAAATACGCCAGGAGTGCCGGCGCGTCACAGCCAAAGGGATCCTTCACCCGCCGATCCCACCACGCCCACTCGCCGGGTGCAGCCGAACTGCTCCAGGTGCGCCAGGCCTCCGTCCCGGGGCCGACTGCCGGACATCGTCAACCTCGATCGACCTAGTGCGTGACCGCCATGGCGAGGCAGCGTTACACGTCTGCCGCGCTGGTCGCCTCACCCGCATCCCTACGTGGCGCCGCCCGGCGATGGAGCCCTGCCCGGACGCCCATCGCCGGGACACCCCGCCAACCCCGGCCTCCGGGGCGAGGCCTTTTGACGGGGACCGTCCCAGTCGGCGGAGAGGGCGAGCCGGTGCCCGTCGATGACAGGCAGACGGCGCACCTGGTGCTCGCTCATGGTGCGCATGATCTCGGCAGCGTCGTCGTCGGCGCCGATGGTGACCGCCTCCCCCCGCGCCAGCTCCCCGGCCTTGACCTGGCTTGCCCTGACCGCTCTCACCCCACGTTCGGACTGCGTCGCTCCAACAGGACGACGTCGCGCCACACGCCGTGGTGGCGGCCGATCCGCTCGCGAGTGCCGATGATCCGGAAGCCGGCCCGGGCGTGGACGGCGAGGCTGGCGGTGTTCTCGGGAAAGACCCCGGACTGGATGGTCCAGAGGCCCGCGGTCTCGGTGGAGGAGATCAGCGCGTCCAGGAGCGTGCGGGCGACGCTGCGGCCGCGCGCGACGGGGTCGACGTACACGGAGTGCTCGACCACGCCCGCGTACGCGCACCGGTCCGAGACCGCGCTCGCCGCGACCCAGCCCACAACCCGACCGTCGTCGACGGCGACGAAGCGGTGGTCGGGCAGCCTTGCCTTGTCGAACGCGGCCCAGTCGGGAGCCTTGGTCTCGAAGGTCGCGTTGCCCTCGTCGATCCCAGTCTGGTAGATGCGCAGCACCTGCTCGGCGTGCCCGGGCAGCAGCGCCTCGATCCGCACCGTGGTCACGCCGTCTTCGCGGCGCCGGCCAGCAGCGCGCCCATAGCGGCGAGTACGGACGGCTCGACCCGGTAGTACACCCACGTCCCGCGACGCTCGGAGGACAGCAGTCCGGCTTCCTTGAGCTTCTTCAGATGGTGGGAGACGGTGGGCTGGGAGACGCCCACGTCGGAAATGTCGCAGACGCACGCTTCTCCGCCCTCGTGGGAGGCGACGGCGGAGAACAGGCGCAGGCGGACGGGGTCGCCCAGGGCCTTGAACATCTTCGCGGCGACCTCGGCCTCCTGGGCCGACATGGGGCGCTCGTTCAGCGGCGGGCAGCAGGCCGCGACGGTGTCGGGCTCCAGGAGCGGCAGAACCTTCGTGTTCGACATACGTCTATGTTGACATACATCGAACTAGTGCGCAGGGGTCGGATGCCGGCCAGGTGTGCGGCCAGGCGGCGGGCCGCCCGGGCGGCGTCCCTGCCGACGCCGCGCAGCGTGTTCGAGGACAGGCTGCGCTGCCACTCCAGCCCGACGAAGGCCAGGCCCGGATGGACGAGGGAGGTGCCATCGCGGGGCGGGGGTGTCCGGCGGGGTCGAGGACGCCGTGGAGTCCGGCCAGGTAACAGCCGCCCGCCACCCTCCGGCTCGACCGTGAACCCGGCGCCGTCCACCCGGACCGCGACCACGCGCCGGCCGGTGCGGATGTCGGCCTGCAGTCCGTCGGCATAGGCGGTCAGGCAGCCGACGACCCTGAACCCGGCCGGGGAAACCACGCGCTCCACGACCACCCCCAAGAATTAGATGAATGTCTATGTTGACGCCTATCGATACAGGTGTCATCCTGATCACACAAGCCATAGACAAACTTCGAAACACGCGGGAGTCGTCATGAACGAGCCGGTCACCCCTACCAGCACGACCCGCGCAGAGGCGGCAGGTTCCTGTTGCGGCCCCACCCCCGTGCAGCCCGCCGAGGTGGCGCCCGCCCAGTCCTCACCCTGCTGTGGCACCAGGGAGAGCGCGGAAGCAGCCGGAACCTGCTGCGACCCGCAGGCCCAGCGCGAAGCCGTCGCCACCGGCGCCGGCTGCTGCTGCTGCTGACCAGCTGAAGTCCCCGCCCGCCCGCCTGCACGAAGACCCGGAGACATGCCATGAGCGAGACCACCACCGAGCTGCCCGTCGTCGTCATCGGGGCCGGCCCCGCCGGACTCGCGGCCGCCGCCCACCTCCTCGACCGCGACATCACGCCTCTCGTCCTGGAAGCCGGCCCCCTCGCCGGGGCCGCCGTGCGCGAGTGGGCTCACGTGCGGCTGTTCTCCCGCTGGGGCGAGCTCGTCGACCCGGCCGCCGAGAAGCTCCTGGCCCCGACCGGCTGGACCAAGCCCGCCGAGGACACCTACCCCTCCGGCGGGGACTGGGCCGAGCGCTACCTCCAGCCGCTGGCCGACGTGCTCGGGGAGCGGGTCCGCTACGGAGCGCGCGTCACCGGCGTCTCCCGCACCGGCCGCGACCGCATCGTCGACGCCGACCGCGACACCCAGCCCTTCGTCGTCCACTACGAGAACGCCGACGGCCACGAGCACCGCCTCTTCGCACGCGCCGTCATCGACGCCTCCGGCACCTGGTCCACCCCCAGCCCCGCCGGCGGCAGCGGACTCGCCGCCCTCGGCGAGAAGGCCGCCGCCGACCGCATCACCCACCGGGTCCCGGACCTGAAGGACCCCGCCGTTCGCGCCCGCTACGCCGGGAAGCGCACCGCGGTCATCGGCTCCGGCGCCTCAGCCTTCACCACCCTCGCCTACCTCGCCGATCTCGCCAAGTCCGACGACGGCCAGGGGACTCACGCCACCTGGATCCTGCGCCGCGGGATCTCCGGCTCGACCTTCGGCGGCGGCGAGGCCGACCAGCTGCCGGCCCGCGGCGCCCTCGGCCTGGCGGCCAAGGCAGCGGTCGACGGCGGCTACGCCGACGCGGTCACCGGTTTCCGCACGGGCGCCTTCGAGCGTGACGGGGAGGGCCGCGTGATCCTGATCGGTGAGGACGGACACCGTCTCGACCCGGTGGACGAGGTCATCGTCCTGACCGGCTTCCGCCCTGACCTGTCCTTCCTGGGCGAGCTGCGCCTGGGCCTGGACGAGCGCCTCCAGGCTCCGGTCGAGCTGGCTCCGCTGATCGACCCGAACCAGCACTCCTGCGGCACCGTCTACCCCCACGGCGTGAACGAGCTCTCCCACCCGGAGAAGGACGTCTACCTCGTCGGCATGAAGTCCTACGGCCGCGCCCCCACCTTCCTCGCCATGACCGGCTACGAGCAGGTCCGCTCCATCGCCGCCCACCTCGCAGGCGACCGCGAAGCCGCCGAGCGCGTCGAACTCACCCTCCCCGAAACCGGCGTGTGCGGCGGCGCGGGCCTCTTCGAGGAGCCCGCGGCCGCAGAGGAGACCGGTGGCGGGTGCTGCGCGGCCCCGGCCACCCTCACCATCGGCGCCGTTCCCGCTTCCTCCGGCGGCTGCTGAGGTGAGCGACCTTCAAAGCGGCGGGGGGGGGGGGGGGGGGGGGGGGGGGGGGGGGGGGGGGGGGGGGGGGGGGGGGGGGGGGGGTTTGGCGGGAGAAACACCGCTGGCCAGCTCACCCCCCCCCCCACC